>CANGAY010000176.1 GCA_947451735.1 Actinomycetota bacterium | reverse complement strand
CGTGGCGTTCGCGCTGGCCGTGCTGGCCGTGCTCCGAAGCCGCGTGCCGCAGAGCATCTGGGCCTTCCTGCTGGGCGTGGCCGTTATCGACGACATCGGCGCCATCATCGTCATCGCCGTCGTGTACTCAAGCGGCGTGTCGCTGGCGTGGCTGGCGGCCGCCGTGGGCGCGCTGGTGCTGATGCGCGTGCTCATTCAGATGAAGGTGCGTGCGCTGCCGCCGTATGTGGTGCTGGGGGTGCTGGCCTGGGCCTTTACCGCGGCATCGGGCGTGCACGCCACCATCGCCGGCGTGGCCATCGGCCTGCTCATGCCGGCCCGGCCGCGCCAGCAGCCGGCGGCGGTGTCGCGGGCCGCACGCGAGGTTGCCGACGAGACATCCGACAACCCATCACCGCCCGATGCCGACGACCACGCATGGATGGAGCTGGCACACCTGAGCCGCGAGGCGGTGTCCCCCGCCAGCAGGCTCATCCACGCGCTCGAGCCGTGGTCGTCGTTCGTGGTGCTGCCCATCTTCGCCCTTGCCAACGCCGGCATCATGCTGAACGCCTCGGTGTTCGACGCCCCGTACGCCACCCGCGCGGCGCTGGGCGTGGCGGTGGCGCTGCTGGTGGGCAAGGCAATCGGCCTGCCGCTCGGCGCCTTCGCCGCGCTGAAGAGCGGGCTCGGGCGCATGCCCGACGGCGCGCGGTGGAGCCAGATGATGGGCGTCGGGGTGCTCGGCGGCATCGGGTTCACGGTGTCGCTGTTCATCACCGATCTGGCCTTCGGCGACCCCTTCATGAGCGAGGCCACCAAGGCCGGGGTGCTTGCGGCATCGGTGGTGGCGGCGATCGTGGGGGCGTTCGTGCTCGCCCGCGCCGCGCGTGCGTCCGACAGGGCGCACTAGCCTCGAATCCATGAACGCCCGACGCATCGTCCCCATCGCACTCGTGGCCGCGCTTGTCGCGGTGCCCGCGGCATCCGCCGCCTTCACGGTGCGCGTGAGCCCACTCAGCGCGGCGCAGCGCGACGCCATGACCCCCTCGGTGTGGCGCAAGGGCTGCCCCGTGAGCCTCGACCAGCTGCGCGCGGTGCGCGCCACCTACAAGGGCTACGACGGCAGCGACCACACCGGCACCCTCGTGGTGAACCAGGACGTGGCGTCCACGGTGGCAACCGCGCTCAGGCGCCTGTACGCCGCCGGGGTGCCCATCAGGAAGATGACGCCCATTGAGGCCTACGGCGGGGACGACTGGAAGAGCATCGACGACGACAACACGTCGGCGTTCAACTGCCGCAACGCCACCGGCAGCAGCAACTGGAGCAACCACGCCTACGGGCGGGCCATCGACATCAACCCCATCGAGAACCCCTACGTCACCTCGAGCGGGTCGGTGGCGCACAAGGCCAGCGTGAAGTACGTGAAGCGCACGGCGGGGCCCGGCGTGGCAACGCCCGGCAGCCCGCTGGTGAAGGTGTTCAGCGACCTGGGCTGGGGCTGGGGCGGCACGTGGAGCGGCACGAAGGACTTTCAGCACTTCTCGTCCAGCGGTCGCTAGCCTCCGCCACCTACACGCCCCGAGGAGTCCTGATGCCCGTCGAGTTCGACACCGACCCGAAGATCCAGAGCTACGCCCACCCCGAGCGGCTGGTCACCACCCAGTGGCTGGAAGACCACCTGGGCACGCCCGGGCTGGTGGTGGCCGAGAGCGACGAGGACGTGCTGCTGTACGACACCGGGCACATCCCGGGCGCGGTGAAGATCGACTGGCACACCGACCTGAACGACCCGCTCACCCGCGACTACGTGGACGCCGAGGCATTCGCCGCGCTCATGAGCGCCAAGGGCATCACGCCCGACACCACCATCGTCTTCTACGGCGACCAGAACAACTGGTGGGCCGCCTACGCCCTGTGGGTGACCTCCCTGTTCGGGCACGCCGACGTGCGGCTGCTGGATGGCGGGCGCAAGAAGTGGATTGACGAGGGCCGCGCCACCACCACCGACGTGCCTGCGCCGGCGAATGCCGACTACCCGGTGACCGCCCGCGACGACAGCGTCATCCGTGCGTACCGCGAGCAGGTGCTGGCCCACATCGGCAATGGTCCACTGGTGGACGTGCGCTCACCCGGCGAGTTCTCGGGCGAGCTGCTGCACATGGCCGACTACCCGCAGGAGGGTGCGCTGCGCGGCGGCCACATCCCCACCGCGAAGAACGTGCCGTGGCGCCGTGCGGCCAATGAGAACGACGGTACCTTCCTCCCCGTTGACCAGCTCACGGCCATCTACCAGGACGAGATCGGCCTGACCCCGCAGGACGACGTGGTGGCCTACTGCCGCATCGGCGAGCGGTCGAGCCACACCTGGTTCGTGCTCACCCACCTGCTCGGGTTCGACAACGTGCGCAACTACGACGGATCATGGGTGGAGTGGGGCAACGCCGTGCGCGTGCCCATCGAGAAGCCGTAGCCGGGGGGCACCATGCGCGACGCGCTGCACGAGATCGTCGAGGAGTTCGCGGAGACGCCGAAGGACCTTCGCCTGCCGCTGCTGTTGGAGTTCGCCAACGGCCTGCCGCCCCTGCCCGAGCGGCTCATTGACGACCGCGACGCGATGGAGCCGGTGGAGGAGTGCACCGCACCGCTGTTCCTCGCCGTTGACGTGACGCCGGGCGAGCCCGTGCGCCTGTACTTCGACGCGCCACAGGAGGCGCCCACCTCGCGGGGCTTCGCGGCCGTGCTGCACGCGGGGCTTGACGGCGGCACGCCCGAGGAGATCCTGGCCACGCCCAACGACTTCTATCTGTCGATGGGCCTCGACGACCTGGTGACGCCGCTTCGCATGCGCGGCATGTCAGGGATGCTGGCCCGGGTGAAGCGGCGCGTGGCCGAGGGCATCACCGCCGGCTGATCCCACCCGATCGGGTGGCCCCTCCGCACACCGCGCGCCTTACAGTCGTGAGGCAGACGACATGAGGGGGCGGGCGATGCGGTGCATGGTGATTGCGGCCGTGGCGCTTGGGGCGCTCAGCGT
>CANGAY010000175.1 GCA_947451735.1 Actinomycetota bacterium | reverse complement strand
CCTCGAGGTGCGCGAGATGGCCAACACCGACCAGTGCTGCGGCTTCGGCGGCACCTTCGCGCTCAACTACCCCGAACTGTCTGGGCGCCTGGGCGACCAGAAGGCCCACGACGCCATGAACAGCGGCGCACCCGAGGTGGTGGCGTGCGATCTGGGCTGCCTCATGCACATCGCGGGGCGCGCGCACCGCACGGGCATCCCCATCCGCGCCCGGCACATCTCCGAGGTACTGGGCTCGTGAGCACCCGTCGCCGGCGCGGGCAGGGGGGCGTCACCTACGACGACGTCACCGGCACGCTGCGCGAGCGCACGGTGAAGGCCATGCGCGACCCGGCGCTTGCCGCCAACCTGCGCACCGCGGGCACCGCCTGGGCCGAGCAGCGCCAGGTGATGGAACACGAGTACGGCTTCAACGAGATGCGCGACCGCGCGCGCGACATCCGCCGTTCGAACATCCGTGAGCTGCCCGCGCTGCTCACCGAGTTGCAGCACAACGTGCGCGAGAACGGCGGCACGGTGGTGCGCGCGGCCGACGCCGCCGAGGCCTGCCGCTACATCGTGGGTCTGGCCCGCGCACGCGGCGCCCGCACCGTGGCCAAGAGCAAGTCGATGGCCACCGAGGAGATCAAGCTCAACGACGCGCTCGAGGATGCCGGGCTCGAGGTGGTGGAGACCGACCTGGGCGAGTGGATCCTGCAACTTGCCAACGAGCACCCCACGCACATCATCGCCCCGGCAATCCACCTGAACAAAGAGCAGGTGGCCGAGCTGTTCCGCGCCGAGAGCGACGGCGAGGTGCCCGACGACCGCGAGGGGCTGGTGGCCCACGCGCGCACGCGCCTGCGCGAGAAGTTCGCCCAGGCCGAGATCGGCATCTCGGGCGTCAACCTGGCCGTGGCCGACACCGGCACCGTGTGCATCGTCGAGAACGAGGGCAACGCCCGGCTGGTCACATCGCAGCCGCGCATCCACGTTGCCGTGATGGGCATGGAGCGCGTGGTGGCCAACTGGGACGAGGCCGCGCACATCCTGCAGGTGCTTCCCATGGCGGCAATCGGGTACGACGCCGCCAACTACGTCAACCTCATCAGCGGGCCGCGACGCGATGGTGAGAGCGACGGCCCCGAGGAGTTCCACCTGGTCATCGTCGATGGCGGGCGCGGTGCGCTTCGCGGGTCGGAGTTCGAGGAGGCCCTCTCGTGCATCCGATGCGGCGCCTGCCTCTACTCGTGCCCCATGTGGCGCAACGTGGGCGGGCAGACCTACGGATCGCCCTACTCGGGCCCTATCGGCGCGGTCATCACGCCCTTGTTCGAGGGCCCCTCCTCCCCCGGCTCGCGCGACCTGCCGTTCATGTCGTCGCTCTGCGGTGCCTGCGGCGATGCCTGCCCGGTGGGAATCCCGCTGCAGGACCTGCTGGTGAAGGCACGCGAGCGGTCGCGGTCGCCCGAGAAGACAAAGGCCGGCTGGGCGTTCCGGCTGTGGAGCCTCATGTGGCGGCAGGGCATCACGTACCGGGTCACCATCGCGGCATGGCGGCTGGGCCTGCGCATCCGCGGCAAGGATGGCTGGGTGCGCCGCCTGCCCGGGCCGGGCGCCGAATGGACCCGCGTGCGCGACATGCCGAGCCGCTGGCCGCCGCGCAGATGAGCACCGCGATCGCCGACATGCAGGCATCGCTCGCGCGCCGCAAGGCCACGTGCGAGGTGGCCACGGCCGCCACCGCAGGGCGCGCCGCGGCCACGTGGATGGCCGACATGGGCGTGGTGCGCGCGGTGCTGGCCGACGACCCGGTGGTTGACGAGGTGGGACTCGACGCGGCCCTCCGCGCCGCAGGCATCGACGTGCTGCGGTGGCCGGTGGCGCTGAGCCGCCGCGAGATCCTGGGCCTCGAGGGCCCGGACGACGTGTGCGGCATCACCGTGCCCACCCTGGCGGTGGCAGAGCGCGGCACGCTGGTGCTGGAGGCGTCGCAGGGCCACGGACGCGGGCTCGACGTGACCAACCGCCATCACCTCTCCCTCCTGCCCGCCGACCGCATCGTCGAGACCCTCGGGCAGGCGCTGGCGCGCACCTACGCGCCGGGCCGTCCAATCCCCTCCGCCGTCAGTCTGGTGTCGGGGCCAAGCCGCAGCAGCGACATCGAGAAGATCTCGACGCTCGGTGCGCACGGCGCGCTCACGGAGCACGTGGTCATCATCACGTGAGGTGCATGGCCCGACGCCTTGCGCCGGCGATCATCATCACGCTGGTGCTGCTGCTCATCGGGGCCGCGCAGCACGCGCTCGGTGCATCGGGCGACCCGGCGGCGGAACTGGCCGCCAAGTACGCCCCCATCGTCAAGGTGGACGCCCAGACGGGCGAATGCGACACCAACGGCGAGCCGTACGGGCCCAGTTCGGTCAACCCCATCCTCGGCAACAGCCAGTTCTCGTTCACCAGGGACAACGTGCTGGTGCTGAAGGGACCCACGGCCGCCGACCTGTGGGACAAGCCGCTGGGCTACGCCATCGACTACCCCGGCGACCCGCTCAACCCGGGGTGCACGTATGAGCAACTGGCCCGGCAACTGGGAATGGGCGTGCCGCCCACGCACCCCACCGCCTATGCGCATGTGACCACCCAGGCCGGGAAGCCCGGGCTGCTGGTGCTGCAGTACTGGTTCTTCTACCTCTTCAACGATTACAACAACAAGCACGAGGGCGACTGGGAGATGGCCCAGCTCGTGTTCAAGGCCACGGATGCCGCGGGGGCGCTGAAGACCGCGCCGTACGAGATGGGCCTGTCGCAGCACAACCTGGGCGAGGGGGCGCTGTGGACCGACCCCAAGGTGCAGAAGCAGGGCAGCAGACCCATCATCTATCCGGGCCGGGGATCGCACGCCAACTTCTACTCGCAGGGCCTGTGGCTCGAGCGCAGCAGCAGTGAGGGCATCGGCTGCGACGACACCCGCGGCCCCTTCGTCACCATCCCCACCAACGCGGTGGTGCTGCCAAACGGCAACCCGGGCAAGACCTCGTCGCTCGCGTGGAT
>CANGAY010000174.1 GCA_947451735.1 Actinomycetota bacterium | reverse complement strand
TGCGGCGGTGCGGCCAAGTTCCTCCAGCAGCGCAGTGGCGCGGCCATCGTCACCGAGCGCGGCCAGCGGGCCGCTGATGTGGCGCCCCTCCTTGGTGGCCTCGGCCACCAGCTGAGCCGACGGCGCCCAGGGCAAGCCCATGGACGGGTCGGCTGCCACCCGCAGGTGCGCCACGGCATCGGTCGGATCGGTGACCGCCCGCAGCCAGCCGAGCGCCAGGCGCACCTCGCGCCGGTCGAACAGGTCGGTGCCACCGTGCACCTGATGCGGAATGCCCGCCTGCTCCAGTTCGGCAACCACCGGGCGCCCTTCGGTGCGAATGGCGCGCATGAGCACCGCCATCTCCTCGTACGGCGTGCCCTCCTCGGCAAGGCGCAGGATCTCGGCGGCCACCGCGCGCGCCTGACCCGCCGGGTCGGGCGCCTCCCAGAACTCCGGCATGGGCCCAGTGGCGTCGGGCAGCGCCTTCAGCACCTTGGGCTCGCGCATCACGATGGGCGCCACCACCGCGTGGGCGGCGTCGAGAATGCTCTGAGTGGAGCGGTGGTTCAGCTCGAGCCGCACGATGGGCGCCTCGGGGAACCTGATACGGAAGTCGGCCATGTTCTTGGCCGACGCGCCACGGAAGCGGTAGATGCCCTGGTCGTCGTCACCCACAACCACAAGGCTCTGCGCGGTGCCCGCCACCAGGTACAGCAACTCGGCCTGCGCGTGGTTGGTGTCCTGGAACTCATCCACCAGCACGTGGCGGGCGCGCTCGCGGGCGATGGCCAGCAGATCGGGGTGGGCCGAGAGCAGGTCGAGCGCGCGGGTGATCTGCCGGCCGAAGTCCTCGAGCCCCCGCTCGGCCAGCCAGGCGTCATGCAGCCCGAACACACGGGCGAACTCCACCTCCTTGCGCGCGTCGGCCGCCTCGCGACCACCGCGCGCACCCTTCAGCGCGGCATCGGCCCACGATGCGTAGCGCTCCGGGTCAACGCGCTCGTCGCGACAGCGGTCAATGCGGTCGATCAGCCCGCGCACCACGCCCACCGGGTCACTGCGCAGGTCGTTCTCGCTGAGCCCCAGTTCCTCAAGGCGCTCCAGCAGCACCAGCACCCGCTCTTCAGTGCCCACGGGCCTGAGCACCGGGGCCAGGTCGCGGTCGGTGCCGAGCGAGCGCACCAGATCGAGTGCATACGAGTGGAAGGTGGTCACCCGCAGCGTCTCGTGGCTGTCGGGGATCATGTCCTCAGCGCGCTCGCGCAGCTCGGCGGCGGCCTTGGCGCTGAAGGTGAGCGCGAGGATGTCGCCGGGGTCGGCGCCCTCCGACACCAGCCACGCAAGCCGGCGACAGAGCACCCGGGTCTTGCCCGCGCCGGCGCCCGCGAGCACCAGCAGGGGACCGCCGGGGTGGATGACGGCGTCGCGCTGGGCGGGTGTGAGGTCCTCGATCAAAGGACGCCTCATGGTAAGCGGCCGGGCGGACGCCCCCACGCCACGCGTGAGACCGGTGCCAGACACCGGCCGGTGTCTGGCACCGGGTGGTGTCTGGCACCGTTTCCAGGGCGTGCGGGATGCGCGTCGCTGCGACCGGTAGTGTGCCGCCACGTGACTGACGACTTCCGTGGGGCCCGCGTCCGCCCCTTCCGAGCACTGGTCTTCGACCCCGCCGTGGCCGGGGACATGCAGACCCTCGTGGCGCCTCCATACGACGTCATCGGGCCCGAGTACCGGGACGAGCTGGCGTCGCGCAACCAGTGGAACGTGGTGGGCATTGACCTGCCGAGCATTCCGTACGACACCGTGGCGGCCACCATCGCCGACTGGACCGCGCGTGGTGTGCTGAAGCGCTACGACGACCCGGTGATGATCGCCTGGACGCAGGAGTTCGACCTGCCCGACGGCAGCCACCGAACCCGCAAGACGTTGGTTGCCGCTGTGGGCGCCGAGCCCTACGAGACCCGTGTGGTGCGCCCGCACGAGCGCACGCACGCAGGCCCCAAGGAGGAGCGCCTGCGCCTGATGAACGCCACCAAGGTGCAGCTCTCCCCGGTGTTCGGCCTGTACCCCGACCCGGCGGGTGACGCCTGGTCGGCGGCGGCCATCACGGGCGAGCCCGAGGCCGTCATCACCGACGACGACGGCACAGTGCACCGCCTGTGGACCATCCACGACCCGGCACGTCTGGCCGCCATCGAGGCCGCGCTCGCCGGCCGGTGGATCCTCATCGCCGACGGCCACCACCGGTACGAGACCGCCCTTGCCTACCGCGAGGAGCGCCGCGCCGAGGAGGGTGACGGCGACGATGAGCGCCCGTACGACTACGTGCTGATGGGCCTCACCTCATTGGACGACGACGGCCTTGTTGTGCTTCCCACCCACCGAGTGCTGAACGAGTGGCCCGAGGGTGCCGAGAACCACATGGACGCCGCGCCACTCGACAACAGCCTCGACGCGCTGCAGGCGGCACTCGACGCCGCCCCGGCCGATCAGGTCGCCGCCGGTCTGGTGCTGGCTGACCGCGCAATGCTGCTGACCACCCCGCGCACGGGCGCCACAGCGGCCGAGCAGCTTGACCTGGCAATCCTCGAGCGCAACCTGCTGGTGCCGGCGTTCGGCGGCGACCAGGCGCACCTGGCCCACGAGGGCGTGCTCACCTATACGAAGGACGCCAAGGACGCATGGGACACCGTGCGATCCGGCCGCGCCAAGGCCGCGCTGATCGTGCGCCACATCCCCACCGACCAGGTGGCGGCCGTGGCCGAAGAGGGCGGCGTGATGCCCCAGAAGTCGACCTACTTCTTCCCGAAGATCCTCTCAGGCGTTGCCTTCCAGCCACTGGCCGACTGACCCCTGGAGCGCGTCCTGGCTGGACGTGCTGAACAGGGCGGCCGACCGCGCAGCGGCCGCGGTTGCGGCCATCCCCATGCATGACCGGGGCACGGAGGTTGGCAAGGGCAAGGGCGGTGACACCACGCTGGTGATCGACCGCGACGCCGAGGCGGCGATCGTGGCGACACTTGAGGAGGCCCACGCCGCGGGCATGCGGTTCGATCT
>CANGAY010000173.1 GCA_947451735.1 Actinomycetota bacterium | reverse complement strand
GTGGCCACCGCCGGTGACATTCCCGTGGTGGTGCTGGCCGGGTCGCTCGCGGCCACCGAGCGCATTGATGCGCTTCGCGCGGCCGGGGTGGAGGTGGATGTGGCCGGGGCCAGCCATGGCGCGGAGTTCCTGGCCGAGTCGCTTGACGCCCTGGGCCGACGCGAGATCCAGTCGATCCTGGTTGAGGGCGGCCCCACCGTGGCCGGCGCCCTGCTGGAGGCCGATCTGGTGGACGTGCTCGCCTGGGTGGTTGCCCCCATCGTCATCGGTGGCGACGGCGCACCCGCCGCGGTGCGCGGCGTGGGTGCCGACCAGATCGCCGACGCGGCGAGGATCCCGGCACCCCGCGTGGAACGCCTCGGTGACGACGTGCTGGTGATCGGCCGCATGCGCGCGGTACCCGGAGGGAGCACCTGATGTTCACGGGTCTGGTTGAGGAGATGGGCACGGTGCGCGAGCGCGTGCCGAGCGCCGCGGGCGCCCGCATGGTCATCGGCTGCCACGTGGTGCGCGAGGGGCTTGCCATCGGCGATTCGGTGTCAGTCAACGGTGCGTGCCTCACCGTGGTGGAGATGACCGACGACTCGTTCGCCGTGGACTGCGTGGAGGAGACGCTCCGCCGCACCTCGGTGGGCGACCGCGAGGCCGGCGACCGGGTGAATCTTGAGCGTGCCATGCGCGTGGGCGACCGCCTGGGCGGCCACATCGTGCAGGGGCACGTGGACGGCACCGGCACCGTGCGCGGCATCACGCCCGAGGGCGACGGCGTCCTCATGTCGGTGGCGTGCCCCGATGAGGTGCTGCGCTACGTGGTGGAGAAGGGCTCCATCACCGTGGACGGGGTGAGCCTCACCGTGGCCAGCCGCGAGCCAGACGGCTTCACCATCGCACTCATCCCGCACACCATGCAGGCCACCACCCTGGGTGCCGACGCGGTGGGCCGAAGGGTCAACCTCGAGGCCGATGTGGTGGCAAAGTACGTGGAAGCACTCGTTCGTCCGCACATTCCCGGGGGAGACACCTCCTGAGCACCGAGACCACGCCCTTCTCCACCATCGAGGATGCCATCGAGGACATCCGCAGCGGCCGCATGGTCGTGGTGGTCGACTCCGAGGACCGCGAGAACGAGGGTGATCTGGTCATCGCCGGGCAGTTCGCAACGCCTGACGCCGTGAACTTCATGATCACGCACGGTCGTGGCCTGGTGTGTCTGGCGCTCACGGAAGACCGCTGCGAGCAGCTGGGCCTGTCGCAGCAGGTGCGGAAGAACGAGGCACCGCTCGGCACCGCCTTCACCGAGTCGATCGAGGCCCGCGACGGCATCACCACGGGTATCAGCGCCCCCGACCGCTCGCGCACCATCATGGTGGCCATCGACCCCGACTCCACCACCAGCGATCTGGTGAAGCCCGGCCACGTGTTCCCGCTGCGCGCCAAGTCCGGCGGCGTGCTGGAGCGCGCAGGCCACACCGAGGCGGCTGTTGACCTGGCCCGCATGGCTGGCCTCATCCCCTCCGGCGTGATCTGCGAGATCATGAAGGATGACGGCGAGATGGCCCGTGTGGACGACCTTGTGGGCTACGCCCAGGAGCATGGGCTCCGCATGATCACCATCACCGACCTCATCGAGCACCGCCGCCGCACCGAGCGCCTCATTGAGCGCGGGGCCGCGGTGCGCCTCCCGACCCAGTACGGCGACTTCACGGCCGTGGGGTACACGTCACTGATCGACGGCAAGCACCACATGGCACTGGTGCGTGGCGAGGTGGACGGCAAGGACGACGTGCTGGTGCGTGTGCACTCCGAGTGCCTCACCGGCGACGTGTTCGGGTCGCTGCGTTGCGACTGCGGCGACCAGCTGCACGCGGCGCTTCGCATGATCTCCGACGAGGGCCAGGGTGTGCTGCTGTACATCGCCCAGGAGGGCCGCGGCATCGGCCTCATCAACAAGCTCAGGGCCTACGAGCTGCAGGACGATGGCTTTGACACCGTGGAGGCCAATCTGAAGCTGGGCTTCCCGGCCGACCTGCGCGATTACGGTATCGGTGCTCAGATCCTGGTGGACCTCGGGCTCACCACCATCCGTCAGCTCACCAACAATCCGAAGAAGATCGTCGGGCTCGAGGGCTACGGCCTGAAGGTTGTGGAGCGGGTGCCCATCGAGGTGGAGCCGGGCGACGAGAACGCCCGGTACCTCGCCACCAAGCGCGACAAGATGGGGCACATGCTGCACCACAACGGGCTCGACCTGGACGCAGCCGCCGAGGGCGAGGCGCTGTCGGGGCCATAGGTGTAGTTTCACGGTCGTAACGAGTCTGGGGATGATTGTGAAGCGCACGACGATCGGATTTGTCGGAATCGCGGCGGCAGGACTTGCGATTTCCTGCACGGCCGCCCATGGCGCGGTGCTGTACCAGTTCCAGCCCGACCCGTGCGTCATCTCGCTGGCCCCGAACTATCAGGCCGACTCCGACGGGATCCTCGACGTCGTCGTGCCCGACAGCGCGGTTACGTGCCCGGCGCCGTTCACGTTCAGCAGCAGCGTTGGCGATCTGAACGCGAAGTTCACGGGCGACGAACCGTCGGGGTCTGCTCGCCTTGAGGTGGCGACGAGTTCGAAGTACAGCCCGGCGGACAACGCCGTCGTCCAGTCCAATGCACTGCATCTCACCGCGGGTGCACGGTATGGGTCCACGTTCTCCGCGGTCGATACCACGCAGGAAGGCGGGACCGGCATGTGGGTGCAGGACCCAGTCAGCTTGCTGTACTACCGGCTGACGCTCGCCAGCCCGTTCACCGTGACGCCCGGGGTGGCGCCGACGCCGTCGTGCACCCTCACGATGCCCGAGAACCTCAGCTACACGTGGGGGCAGAACGACTACTTCGTCATTCCCGACTCCGCAGTGAAGTGCACGGGGTTCACGTTCAACTCGCGTGACTACTGGTTGAACGCGACGTTCCAGAGCAGGCAGGAAGATCAGGGCGTGCTCTACACCAGAAATCGCCGGGTCTTCAATTCGGCGACGGGGACCTACACGACTCGGTG
>CANGAY010000172.1 GCA_947451735.1 Actinomycetota bacterium | reverse complement strand
GGTCGCTGGAGCCGGTGGACCGGGCTTGGGCGGCGATGCCCCTGGTGCCGGCGGTGGCGGCGTGGGCGGATCAGCGGGTGCGGGCGGCGCCGTGATGGTCCCCCTCAGTGGCATGGACGGCACAGACGGGTTCTCGTGGGTGAGTGGTGGCGCGGGAGGAGTGGGGGTCCACGACCGCGGAGGTGACGGCGGCCAAGGATATGGTGGCGGAGGTGGTGGTGGCTTCGTCTATACCGCCCGTGCGCTGGGGTGCGACGTCGGGGGCGTACCGGCCGCGAGCGACGGTTCGGGTGGTGGCGCCGGCGGCTCGTACGTGAAGCCGGAGCGGCTGGTCGGGAGCGCCACGTATGACAATTCGGGTGGGACGGCCGGCTTCTGGACCGGAGGCGTTTCATCCCCCGCTCAGAACGGAACCGTGACCCTCACCTTCGTTGGCACGACGTACACGGTGACGTATGACGGCAACGGCTCCACGGGCGGCACCGTGGGGAGCGACCACTGGGGGCCCTACCTCGCGGGCCACATCGTGACGGTATGCGACAACCACCGCACCGACCTCACCTGCGACTTCCCCAATGACGATCGACTGACCCGCGACGGCTACACGTTCGACGGCTGGAATACGGCTGCAAATGGATCCGGCACGCCCTACGCCCCGACCAACACGTTCGCGATCACTGGCAACACCGTCCTCTACGCGCAGTGGAAGGCGCCCGCGGCAACCACGAGCCCGAGCACGCCGGCCACACCGGTCGCGACACCGGCAGCCACCGCCCCATCGATCACGACCCCGCCCGTCCTGCGAGGCGCGGCCGTCCGGTGCGCCGGTGCGGCGTGCACCACGTCAGGAACCCTTCCCGCAGGCGCGACACGGGTGAACCAGACAGCCACGTCGGGGACGCGCTCGCTGTCACGCGAGGTCGCCTGGGCGACGGCGGCTGCCGCGAAGGGCACCTGCCAGGTGAAGACAACCGGCAAGGGAAAAGCGGCCAAGCGCACCTACACCTGCCGCATCCGCCTCACCAAGGGCACGTGGACCGTCACCACCAAGGCCCTCTCGCCCACCGGTTCCGTGGTGGCGCAGGCGGCGAAGACCGCACGGGTGAAGTAGACCCGGGCGGGGCCGCAAGAACCGCGGACGCTCGCGCCGGCTGCCGTGATGTTTATGCTCAGCCACACGTTCTCGCACGACGCCGCCAGGCCGTCGAATCACCACAAGGAGCACATGTGAACCTCCCCGCCCGCCGCCTTTCAGGTACTGCCGTAGTACTCGGCCTCGCAGCCCTCGCCGTAGTGCCTGCCGCACAGGCGGCACCCGCGACCGGTGCTCCGTCCGCAGCCGCGACGGCGACCGCCAGAGCCCTCGCGCTCTTGCCCACCAACATCAAGGCGGGCCTCGACATCCGCGTTGCGTACCGCCGCTACGCGCTGTGCGCGGCGAGCAACATCACACCCAGCAACAAGTCGGTCTACATCAACAAGAGGAAGTACAAGGTCGGCACGGGGCTCTGCCCCATCGTCACGGGCATGACGGTCTACAACAAGAGCCTTCAGGGCACGCGGACGACCCCGAAGGGCGCCTCCACCATCTGGTCGAGCTTCGGAAGTCCGGCAACCCTGCCGCAGTACAACGGCACGAGCTGGACCGTGGCCGCTCCGCAGGGTGGCTATGCCACTGAGGGCGTGTCGCCCAACCAGGGTATGGCGAACTTCTGGGGCTTCCCATGCGTGGTGACCACGCCCGTCGCCATCAACGGCACCAACTACCCCATGGCCATGTGCGCGGGCCCGCTGATGGAGAACATCGACAACCGTCCGGTTGCCCCGGGGTCGTCCATCTACACCGACAACCCCTCAGCGACCATTCCGGTTGGCTTCGGCAAGCCCCTCGTGGGCTCGCTCACCGGCATGGAGTCGTTCTTCGCGAACCCGTTCCCGGCGTCCTGACCTGCTGAGGGTGGCCCCGGTGCCGAGGATGGCACCTGGGCCACCCGGATATTTCGGCTTCCCGCCTCGGCCCGGCAGGCCGTCTCTCCGGCCCGAAAACGACGAAAGGCCCGTCATAACGGACCTTTCGCATGAAGTGGAGGATGACGGGATCGAACCGACGACCTCTACGCTGCCAGCGTAGCGCTCTCCCAGCTGAGCTAATCCCCCGGGTGCGGCGTGAAGTATAGACCCCCCGCAGGCTAAGCGGGAGTGCTCTCGAACCGCTCCTGCGGTGCCTCGCGCCACAGGCGGTCGAGGCGGTAGAAATCGCGGGCCTCAGGGGTGAACACGTGCACGACGATGTCGAGCGCGTCCACCAGAATCCAGTCGGCTTCCTTGTCGCCCTCCACGCGGCGGATCTCCACCCCGTGGTCCTTCTTCAGGACGCCGCGCACCTCGTCGGCGATGGCCTTCGTCTGCCTGGGCGTCCGCCCCGTGCAGATGACCAGGTAATCCGTGTAGTCCACGATTCCGCGCATGTCGACGATGACGATGTTCTCGGCCTTCTTGGAGTCGGCCAGTTCTGCGGCGGTGCGTGCGAGTTCCTCGGTGTTCGAGGGGTCTCCTCAGGTGGAATGACGAATCTCCGCGAGGGTAGTCGCGGTGGGTGCCCCCATCAAGACGACTGGGCGGGCTCCAGCAGGTCTGCAACAGGGCCGGGCACCACGTCGCGGATGGATTCGCCGCGGGCCAGGCGCTCACGCACCGCCGTTGACGACACGGGCACCTCGGGCATCTCGATCAGGTCGAGCCGCCCCTCGGCGATGCCGCGGGCCACCTCGCCCGCCGCCCTGCCGTCGCTGCCGGGGCGCATCGCAACGCCCAGGCGGGCCAGTTCGAGGATGCGCTCGGGGCGGCTCCAGCCGGCGAACCCCGCCAGCTGGTCGGCGCCGAGGATGAACCAGAGGTCGGCGCCCGGGTAGTCGGCGGCCACCTGCTCCAGCGTCTCGGCCGTGAACGTGGGGCCGTCGCGGTGCAGTTCCAGGTCGCTCGCCTCGAGCAGCGGGTCGTCGGCGCAGGCGGCCTGAACCAGCGCCAGACGACGTACGCCCGGCATGG
>CANGAY010000171.1 GCA_947451735.1 Actinomycetota bacterium | reverse complement strand
GGCCTGCTGGTGGTGCTCACGGGTCGCGCCACCCGCCTTGCGCCCTACCTCACCGGTCTCGACAAGTCGTACCGGGCGCTGGTGAAGCTGGGCGAGCGATCGGAGTCGGGCGACCCCGAGGGCCCCATCACCCCGGGCGGACCGCCGCCGGACGAGGCTGCCGTGCGCGCTGCGCTCGCCACCATGACGGGCACCATCAGTCAGCAGGTACCGGCACTGTCGGCCGTGCGCGTGGACGGCGAGCGGCTCTACGCACGCACCCGACGCGGCGAGTCGGTGCAATTGCCGACGCGTGAGGTCGTCGTGCACCGCGCCGATCTGGTGTCCTACGACCCGATGACCGGCATCGCCGACATTGACATCCGCTGCGGATCGGGCACCTACGTGCGTCAGATCGCCACCGACCTGGGCGAGGCGCTCGGCTGCGGTGGGTACTGCATGGCCCTTCGCCGCACCGAGGTGGGCGACCTGCGGGTGGATGACGCCCTCGCGCCCGATGCCATCGCCCCCGGGTGTGGCATGCCGCCGCTGGACGCCCTGGCGCACCTTCCCGTGGTGACGCTGGACGACGCCGGTGCCGACGACGTGGTGCACGGGCGCGCGGTGATGGCTCCCGGCACGCCTGCGGGCACGGTGGCCCTTGCCGCCCACGGCGATCTGCTCGCCATCGGCGCGGCCGAGGAGGACGGGGTCATCCGCCCCAAGGTGGTGCTGGCAGGATGAGGCGCTATCAGTCGCTCGGCGACCTCCCCCTGGGTGGCGACCGCCGGGTGGTGGCCATCGGCACCTTCGACGGGGTGCACATCGGCCATCAGGCCATCATCGGCCGTGCCATCGAGCGGGCGAAGGAGCGGGGCCTCGAGTCGATGGTGCTCACGTTCGAGCCGAACCCCCTGGCGGTGTTGAAGCCCGAGTTGGCCCCCGCGGTGCTCACCGAGCCGGCATTCAAGGCGCAACTGATCGAGGCGCTGGGGGCAGACGCCCTGCTGGTGGTGCCGTTCACCCGCGCCTTCTCGCGCATCCGCGCCGACCGCTTCGCCGAGATGCTGTGCTCGGCACCCCTCAACGCCGAGTCGATCGTGGTGGGGGCGAACTTCCGCTTCGGCCAGGGCGGCACGGGCACGGTGTCGTACCTGCAGCGGCTCGGACGCGCGAAGGGCCTCATCGTGGAGAGCCCCGAGACCGTCGTGAGCCCCGATGGCAAGCCCGTGTCGTCAACCCGCGTGCGCCGCATGGTGGCGCAGGGGCAGGTGGCGGAGGTGCAGCCGCTCCTCGCCCGCGCGCACTCGGTGGAGGGCATGGTGGTGCCGGGTGAGCAGCGGGGGCGCGAGATGGGGCTCCCCACCGCCAACGTGGCCGTGGCCCCCGAGACGGCCCTGCCGGGGCGCGGCGTGTACGCGGGACGCGTGGTGCTGGCAGAGGGCCGGTACCCGGCCGCCATCAACCTGGGGTACTCGCCCACGTTCACCGAGGGCAGCGACCCCGAACTGCGCCTCGAGGCATTCATCCTCGACTACGCGGGCGGTGACCTCTACGGCCAGCGCATCCGCGTGGAGTTCCTGGAGCGCCTGCGCGACGAGCGGCGTTTCCCCACACCTGCCGAGCTGGTGGCGCAGGTGGAGGAGGATGTCGCACGCACCCGGGAGATCGCCGGGGGGTGATACCCTCCCGGGCGCTCGCGAACACGCGCGCCCACGCAGGCCGGCGAAAGCAGCCGGATCGGCGGTGGAATTGACCCGGAGCGGCTCACCCTGCTCCGTGGCCGGATCAGGAGCAGACATGCTTGAGAAGGACGCCAAGGCGGCCGTCATGGCCCCGCACCGCAAGCACGAGTCCGACACGGGCTCCCCGCAGGTGCAGATCGCGATCCTCACGGAGCGCATCAACCAGCTCACCGAGCACCTGAAGACCCACGCGAAGGATCACCACTCGCGCCGCGGTCTCCTCACGATGGTCGGTCGGCGTCGCCGGCTCCTGTCGTACCTCCAGCGCAAGGACCTGGAGGCATATCGGGAGCTCACGACCACGCTGGGCATCCGCAGGTAAGACGCAGTACCGGGGCACATGATGTGCCCGTGACGGCGGACCACCAGGGGGTGGTGCCGCGAGAAGCGCCACGTCGGGTGACGTGGCAAGAAGGGATGAGGGATACGAATGGCAGATCAGGGTCCCGACGCAACACGCGTCGTCGCCGATATCGGCGGACAGGAGATCATCTTCGAGACCGGGCGCCTCGCCAAGCAGGCGAACGGCTCGGTGCTCGTGCGCTCCGGTGACAGCCTCGTGCTGTGCACCGCGGTGGGTGCACGCGAGCCGCGGGAGGGCACGGACTTCTTCCCGCTCACCGTGGACGTCGAGGAGCGCATGTACGCCAAGGGGGCGATCCCCGGTGGCTTCATCAAGCGTGAGAGCCGCCCGAGCGAGCGCGCAATCCTCACGTGCCGCATGACCGACCGTCCGCTGCGCCCGCTGTGGCCCAAGGGCTACCGCAACGAGGTGCAGATCGTCACCACGGTGCTCAGCATCGACAAGGTGAACGCCTTCGACATCCTCTCCATCAACGGCGCATCCGCCGCCCTGATGCTGAGCGAGATGCCGTTCGAGGGTCCCGTCGGTGCCGTGCGCATCGGCATGATCGACGACGACTTCGTCATCAACCCCACGCTCCAGGAGATCGAGGAGAGCAGCCTCGACCTGGTGGTCGCCGGTACCCGTGAGGCCATCTCCATGGTGGAGGCCGGCGCTGACGAGGTGAGCGAGGACGACCTCCTCGAGGCGCTGCAGATCGCGCACGACGAGATCAAGAAGCTCTGCGACGTCCAGGACGAGCTGCGCAAGCTGGCCGGCAAGCCCAAGTGGGACGTCGCGCCGAAGACGGTGGACCCCGACATGCTGGCCAAGGTCGAGAAGGCCGCGGGCGCGCAGATCGAGGAGGCCACCCTCGAGCAGGGCAAGCTGGAGCGTCGCGACAAGATCTCCGACGCCAAGGCCGCCGCGCAGGCAGCCGTGCTGGGTGACGAGCCCACGCCCGAGGAGAAGGCATCGTTCTC
>CANGAY010000170.1 GCA_947451735.1 Actinomycetota bacterium | reverse complement strand
TCACCTCGGTGCGCGCCGCGTGGGCCGAGGCGTCGGGCCCCGGCACCGTGAATCACGCCTATCCCATCCGTCGGTCGCGTGCGGGCGTGGTGACCGTGGCGTGCGCGGACGCCGTGTGGGCGCAGGAACTCGACATGCGCACCGATGAGCTGATGGGACGCCTCGCCCGCATCCTCGACGACCCCGAAGCCGTGGCGGGGCTGCGGTTCGTGGTGGCCGACCACGCCATTCCGTCACCCGATCCCGGCCCGCGCGAGGTGGTGCATCTGCCACCCCCGACACCCGATTCGGTGGCCGCCGGCGAGGCCGCGGCAGAGGCCATCGACGACCCCGCGCTGCGCGATCTGGTGGCCCGCGCCGCCGCCAGGTCAATCGATCGTTCCAAAGGGTGACGCGGGGCGTCGCGGGGGGCCTCCGCGACCCGGATTCCGTGGAGGCCATTGGTAGGTTCATCCCTGCAAAACGCCGATTCCCGCGACGAGGAGCCGAGTGACAGATCCGGCCGACCAGGCGTTCGACGCCACCACCGATGCCTCCAGCTATGACGCTGGTGCCATCACCGTGCTTGAGGGCCTTGAGGCCGTCCGAAAGCGGCCGGGCATGTACATCGGCTCGACCGGTCCCAGGGGGCTCCACCACCTGGTGTACGAGATCGTCGACAACTCCGTCGACGAGGCCATGGCCGGGCACTGCACGCGGGTGGACATCGTGCTGCGCCCCGACGGGTCGTGCGCGGTCACCGACAACGGACGCGGCATCCCCGTGTCGGCGATGGCCGACCAGGACGGCAAGAGCGCGCTCGAGGTGGTGCTCACCGTGCTGCACGCCGGCGGCAAGTTCGGCGGCGAGGGCTACAAGGTGTCCGGCGGCCTGCACGGCGTGGGCGTCAGCGTGGTCAACGCACTGTCAATGCAGCTCACCGCCGAGGTGCACCGCGACGGCGCCATCTGGAAGCAGACCTACCACCGCGGCGCGCCCGAGGCACCCATCGCGGAGGTTGGCCCGGCGGACGACACCGGCACCTGCATCACCTTCTGGCCCGACCCGGAGATCTTCGAGGAGACGGTCTTCGACTACGACACGCTGCTCACGCGCTTCCGCGAGACGGCGTTCCTCACCAAGGGCCTCGAGATCACGCTCACCGACGAGCGCGGCGAGCGCCGGGAGGACCGCTTCCTCTACGAGGGCGGCCTGGTCGACTTCGTGAAGCACCTCAACGCCTCGCGCGAGCCCCTGCACGGCGACGTCATCTCGGTCACGGGCGAGGGCGACGAGGGGCAGGTGGAGATCGCGCTGCAGTGGACCACGGGCTTCACCGAGTCGGTCTACACCTTCGCGAACAACATCAACACGCACGAGGGCGGCACGCACCTCACCGGGTTCCGCACCGCGCTCACCCGCACCATCAACGACTACGCGCGCGCCAAGGGCATCCTCAAGGAGAAGGACGACAACCTCGAGGGCAACGACACCCGCGAGGGCCTCACGGCCATCATCTCGGTGAAGCTGCGCGAGCCGCAGTTCGAGGGCCAGACCAAGACCAAGCTGGGCAACAGCGAGTTCGCGGGCTTCGTGGCCACCATGGTCAACCAGCGGCTGTCGGAGTTCCTCGAGGAGAACCCCCAGGTGGCGAAGGCCATCTGCACCAAGGCCTGCAGTGCCGCGCAGGCGCGCCTGGCCGCCCGCAAGGCGCGCGACATGGCCCGCCGCAAGGGCGTGATGGACTCCACGAGCCTGCCCGGCAAGCTGGCCGACTGCTCCGACCGCGACCCCGAGAGCACGGAGATCTTCCTGGTGGAGGGCGACTCCGCAGGCGGTTCGGCGGTGGGTGCCCGCCAGTCGAGCTTCCAGGCGATCCTGCCGCTGCGCGGAAAGATCATTAACGTCGAGAAGGCGCGCATCGACAAGGTGCTCTCGAACACCGAGATCCAGGCGATGATCACGGCGATGGGCACGGGCATCGGGGCCGACTTCGACCTCAGCAAGGCGCGGTACCACAAGCTCATCATCATGACCGACGCCGATGTGGACGGCGCGCACATCCGCACGCTCATCCTCACGTTCCTGTTCCGGCAGATGCCCGAGATCGTTGACGCCGGCTACGTGTACATCGCCCAGCCGCCGCTCTACAAGGTGAAGCAGGGCAGCACCGAGCAGTACATCGAGAAGGAAGGCGATCTCGAGGAGTGGCTGCTCGACCGCAACCTGGGCGACATGAAGCTGATCACCGCCGATGGCGGCGAGAGCGACATCACCAAGGCGCGCTTCCAGCGGTACGGCCGCGCGCTGCGCGAGCACGACGGCTGGTCGGCTGCGCTCAGGGCCAACTACGGCAACGAGCTCATCGAGTTCATGCAGGCCTGTGACCTGGTGGAGGCCGAGCCCAAGGACGTGAAGGCGCTGGCGAAGGCCGTCGAGGCCGCGAGCAACGAGGTGGCCACCCTGTCGGTGATCGACACCGATGAGACGTCGCGCACGGTGCGCGCACGGTCGATCCAGGCCCGCACCGGCGAGGCCCGCACGGTGACCATCCCCATGGCGCTCTACGAGGCGCCCGAACTGGCGTCGTTCCGGGGTGCCCGCGCCAAGTTGCGCGAGGTGGTGGGCGAGGCCCCGTTCACGGTGCTGCGCGGCTCACGCCGTCGCGAGGCGCTCACCTACGACGCCCTGCGCGGCCAGGTGATGGAACTTGCCCGTGAGGGCATCCAGCTCAGCCGCTTCAAGGGCCTCGGCGAGATGAACTCCGAGCAGCTGTGGGAGACCACCATGGACCCGGAGCGCCGCATCCTGCAGCGCGTCACGATGGACGACGCCGCATCGGCCGAAGAGCTGTTCTCAACCCTCATGGGCGACCGGGTGGAACCGCGCCGTGAGTTCATCGAGCGGAATGCCCGCTCCGTCGCGAACCTGGACATCTGATCATGGCGATCGACCGACACGGCCGTATCGAACCCCGCGAGCTCGGCGAGGAGATGCGCTCCTCGTATCTCGACTACGCCATGAGCGTCATCGTGGGCCGCGCCCTGCCCGACGTGCGCGATGGCCTGAAGCCCGTGCACCGCCGCGTGCTGTTCGC
>CANGAY010000169.1 GCA_947451735.1 Actinomycetota bacterium | reverse complement strand
GTACGCCGCAGCCAAGCGCAACCTGTTCGCCAACCAGCAGGCGGGCGACCTGGCCATCCTGCCGGGCGACGACCCGTCACCCGGCGCCGCCCCTGCGCGCCGCATCGTGGTGGCCGGCGCACCGGGGGCCGACGCCGTCGCATGGGCCGAGGGCGGGCTGCATGTGGCGGGGCTGGGGCTGGTGGCCGCGTGGGACGACATCCCGCTGCGCGGCGCACACAACCGCGAGAACGTGATGGCCGCCGCGGCGATGGCCGCGCATGCGGGGCTCGACGCCACGGAGATCGCCACCGGGCTGGCCTCGTTCCCCGGCGTACCGCATCGGCTCGAGGTGGTGGGCGTGGCCAATGGGGTCACGTTCGTCAACGACTCCAAGGCCACCAATCCGGCTGCGGCCATCGCCGCGCTCGATGCCTATCCCGAGCGGGTCATCCTCATCGCCGGCGGCAGCAGCAAGGGCACGCCGTTCGACGAGTTGGCGACGGCGGCCCGCGGCGGGGTGAAGGCAGCGCATCTCATCGGCCAGACGGCACCCGAAATCGCCGCTGCACTGGGCGATGCGGGGCTGACATCGGTGTCACACCCCGGGCTGCAATCGGCGGTGAACGCGGCCTTCGCGCAGGCCGAACCGGGTGATGTGGTGCTGCTGGCGCCCGCCTGCGCGTCGTTCGACCAGTTCCGCTCGTACGAACACCGCGGTGACGTGTTCCGCGAGTGCGCCCGGGAGTGCGGCGCCAGGTAGGAAAACGCAGGCGGTACGGCGAAATCCCCCCTGTGCCAAACCCGTCAGCCCGTCGAAGCAGCGACATCGCCCCCGAGGCGGTGCTCACGGTTGCCCTGCTCATGCTCATCTGCATCGGCGTGGTCATGGTGTATTCAGCGTCCAGCGCCACCGCGCTGCTGAAGGACGCCAGCCCACAGGGGCTGCTGATCCGCCAGGGCATCTACGCGGTCATCGGGCTCATCGCCTTCGCGGCGTGCGCGCGGCTCAAGCCATCGCGCCTTCTCGCCTGGGGCAAGCCGGCCATGCTCGTGAGCATCGGCCTGCTGGTGGTGGTGATGCTGCCGGGCATCGGCATCATGGCCAACGGTTCGCGCCGCTGGATCGGCCTCGGCCCGGTGCAGGTGCAGCCCGCCGAGTTCGCCAAGCTCGCGCTCATCCTCTGGCTCACCGCGTACCTGTGCAAGAACGCGAGCCGTCTGGGTGAGTTCAGGGTGCTGCGCCTGCCCGTGATGGCGATGGCGCTCATGGCGGTGCTGGTGATCGCCGAGCCCGACCTGGGCACGGCGATCGTGCTGGTGGGTGTTGCCATCGCGATGATCGCCCTGGCAGGCACGCCGGCGCGACTGGTTGGGCTCATCACCACGGGGTTCCTCGTGATCGGCGCGCTGGGAATCGCCGCTGAGCCCTACCGGCGGTCGCGCCTCTTCGCGTTCATCGACCCATGGAGCGACCCGCGGGGTGCGGGCTTCCAGATCGTGCAGAGCAAGCTGGCCATCGGCTCGGGCGGCGTGGGTGGCGTGGGCCTGGGCAACGGCCTGCAGAAGGTGTTCTACCTGCCCGAGGCCCACACCGACATGATCATGGCCACGGTGGGCGAGGAGCTCGGCCTCATCGGATTCCTGGGCGTCATCGCGGTCGTGGGTGCCGTCGTGTGGAGCGGCTACCGTATTGCGCAGGGCGCCCCCGACAGCCGTCAGCGACTGCTCGCCGGAGGGCTCACCACGCTCATCGGGCTGCAGTCGATCGTCAACCTGGGCGCCGTGCTCGGCATGCTTCCGGTCACCGGCGTGCCGCTTCCATTCATGAGTTACGGGGGGAGCAGCCTCGTCGTCTTCGCCGCATCATCCGGGATCCTCGTCGGCATCGGCAGGCGCTCACGTGCCAAGCGGGTCAGGAACCTCAGCGTCGTCGAGGGGGGCAATGGCACTTCGCGTGGTGATCGCGGCGGGCGGGACCGCCGGGCACATCATGCCGGCGCTCGCGCTGGCTGAGGAGCTCCGCTCCCGAGGCCATGATGTGAGCTTTGTCGGTGTGGGTGGCCGCGCGGGCTCAGGCATCCCCGAGCAGCACGGCTACCCGGAGGACCACGTGCCGCTGCGCGGCTTCGACCGGCGCCTGTCGCTGCGCAACCTGCGCACCGCCCTGCAGGCCGCGTTCGCCGTGCCGCGCATGATGCGCGTGCTGCGCCACCGCCACGCCGACGTGGTGGTGGGAGGCGGGGGATACATGGCCGGGCCTGCCGCCGTTTCGGGCAGGCTCACGCGCCGCCGCGTGGTGCTGATGGAGGCCGACTCCCGGTTCGGGCTGGCCAACCGTCTCGCCGCGCCATTTGCCAAGCGCGTGGCCCTGGCGTTCCCCATCGCCGGCCGCACCCGCCGCAAGTACGTGGTCACGGGCAGGCCGGTGGGTCGCGCGGTGCGCGACGCCAACCGCGCCGAGGGCCGCCAGCGCCTCGGCCTGGCACCCACGGGCACGTGCGTGCTGGTGGCCGGTGGCAGCCAGGGCGCGCAGTCCATCAACGACGCCGCGCTCGGCGCGTTCTGCCCCAACCCGCCGTTCGACGTGGTGCACGTGGCGGGTGCGCGCAACGAGGACGAGGTTCGCGCCCGCGTGGCCGACGGCGGGTGCGGCCCGCGGTACCACGTGTACGGGTTTCTCGACGACTACCCGGCAGCGGTTGCCGCCGCCGACCTGGTCATCTCGCGCTCCGGCGGATCGGTGTTCGAACTGGCCGCAATCGGTCGCCCGTCCATTCTCATCCCGTACCCGCACGCCACGGCCGACCACCAGACGGGCAACGCCCAGTGGCTGGCCGACGCCGGTGCGGCCATCCTGCTGCCCGACTCGGAGTGCACCGCCGATCGGCTCAAGGAGATCGTGGGCGCCCTGCTGGTTGACCGCCACCGCCTGGAGGCCATGGGCGAGGCCGCCCGCCATGCCGCCCGCCCCGATGCCGCCGAGCGCATCGCCGACCTGGTGGAGCAGGCGGCCCGCAGGTGAGCGCCCGCAGCATCCATCTGGTCGGCGCCGGTGGTGCCGGCATGAGCGCGCTCGGGCTGCTGGCGCTTCGCCAGGGCTGGGCGGTGTCTGGCACCGACCGCGAGGAGGGTCCGGCCCTGCTGGCGCTGCGCACGGCAG
>CANGAY010000168.1 GCA_947451735.1 Actinomycetota bacterium | reverse complement strand
GGCGCGGTGAGTACGCCATGGCTTTCATATGCCAACCCGGTGTTCACGGCGGGTCAGGATGCACAGCAACTGACCCCCACAGTCTCCGGCGGCTCGGGTACCAAGCACTTCTCCTACACCGGCACGCTGCCAACCGGTGTCACCTTCGATCAGAACACCGGCGCGTTCACCGGTCCTGCGGCATCGGCGTGGAACTTCCGCGCCACCGACGTCGCCGCTGGTGATGGGTTCACCTGCGCGGTGACCAGCACCGGTGGCGTCAAGTGCTGGGGGGCCAACGGCAGTCGGCAGTTGGGCAGTGGCGACGCCGCCAACCACAACACCCCTGTTGATGTTGTGGGAACAAATGGCACGGGGGTGCTCTCGGGCATTCGCCAGGTTGTCGCGGGTGCGTACTCCACCTGCGCGCTCACCACCACAGGGCACGTCAAGTGCTGGGGGTCGGGCTACGCCGGGGCATTGGGCAACAACGACACCGCCGACCACAGCACCCCAGTGGATGTCGTGGGAACAAATGGCACCGGCACGCTGGGCGACGTCGTTCAGATCTCGTCGGGCTATTCGTCGGTGTGCGCCCTGCTCGTGACAGGGGGCGTCACCTGTTGGGGACATGGCACCTCTGGGCAACTTGGCAACAACACCACGACGCAGTCGGCCATCCCAGTCAATGTCGTTGGGGTCGGTGGCACCGGCACGCTGTCGGGCATCAATCAGATCGCATCCGGTGCGTATCACGTGTGTGCGCTCTCCGGCACGCTGCATGTGTCGTGCTGGGGGTATGGCGGCAACGGCGCGCTGGGAAACAACGCGACCCCAAGTACCCAGAGCTCGCCCGTGAACGTCACCGGAACCGGCGGCATCGGAATGCTCTCGGGCGCCACCCAGATCACTGCAGGCGGCAGCTGGTCGTGCGCGATTGTCGGCGGAGGCCACGTCAATTGCTGGGGATATGGCAGCAACGGGCAACTTGGCAACAACGCCACGCCATCTGCGCAGACCACCCCGGTTGAGGTCGTTGGCATCGGTGGCGCCGGCACCCTCTCGGGCGTCACCCAGATCACCGCTGGACGCGACCACACCTGTGCGATCACCGAAACAGCAGGCGCTGCGTGTTGGGGCGTTGGCGTCTATGGCCGCCTCGGCAACAACGCCACCCCGGCCGCGCAGAGCACCCCGGTGGAGGTCACTGCTGCCGGCGGCACCGGCACGCTCTCAGGAGTTGTGCAACTTGCCGCTGGCGGGTACCACACCTGCGCGATCGTCACCGACGGGGCGATGAAGTGCTGGGGCCTCGACAACCTCGGGCAGTTGGGCGATTCCGGCAACGTCAATATGAGCAGCCCCGTGGACGTGAATCGCGTGGCCGTCCCGCCGGCCGCCGGCTGGCCGGCGGTGCTGGGCGTCACCGTGACTGATGACATCGGCTCGTGGACTCTCGGGCACCTGGTGCTTGCTGCCCGCTGAGTGCGAGCGGCGTTGCGAGATGTCGCTCGGAGCAGGGAGTTGCGCGAAACCTGCTGATACCTTGCCGCGTCTATGGGCAAGACGAGTCGCAGGGATCATCTTCCGGAGCGGGCTGAGGTTGAGGCGCGGGCAGCCGTGCTGCTCGAGGCCCTGCCGTACATCCAGCAGTTCGCCGGTGCCACGGTAGTGGTGAAGTACGGCGGCGCCGCGATGACCAAGCCGGAACTCAAGGCCTCATTCGCGCGTGACATCGCGCTGCTCAAGCTGGTGGGCCTGAACCCCGTGGTGGTGCACGGCGGCGGCCCCGACATCAGCAAGTACAGCGAGCGCCTCGGCCTCGACGTCAACTTCGTGGATGGCCTTCGGGTGACCGACGAGCCCACCATGGAGCTGGTGAAGATGGTGCTCATCGGCAAGATCAACAAGGAGATCGTGGCCCAGCTTCACGTGGCCGGAATCGAGGCCGTGGGCCTCTCCGGTGACGACGGCCGCCTGATCGAGGCGAAGAAGGCCACCAGCGACAGCGGTGACCTGGGCTTTGTGGGCGAGGTGGCCCGCATCAATCCGGACATCCTGAGCGACCTCGACCGGTTCGTGCCGGTGGTGGCGTCGGTGGGCGTGGACGACGACGGCCAGAGCTACAACATCAACGCCGACACGGTGGCCGGCGCGCTGGGCAGGGCGCTTGGCGCCCGGCGCGTGATCTTCCTCACCGATGTCGAGGGCGTGTACGAGGACTTCGACGACAAGAGCACGCTCATCGGGCGGTGCTCGCTGCTCGACGTGGAGGCCATGCTCGAGTCGGGCGATGTGGACAAGGGGATGATCCCCAAGCTGTCGGCCGTGCGCGACGCCCTGAAGGGCGGGGTGGAGGCGGCGCAGATCGTTGACGGCCGCGTGCCGCACTCGGTGATCATGGAGCTGTTCACCGAGGAGGGTCTCGGCACCATGGTCACGCGGGCGTGATCCGCCCCGAGATGATCGAGCGCGAGCAGGCGGCGCTCATGCGCAACTACGGGCGGTACCCCGTGGAGTTCGTGCGGGGCGAGGGCGCGTGGCTGTTCGACCCCGAGGGCCGCGGCTACCTCGACCTGATGTCGGGCATCTCGATGATCAACGCCGGGCACTGCCACCCCGATGTGGTGGCCGCCATTCGCGATCAGGCCGGCACGCTCATCAACACCTCCAACCTGTATTACACCGAGCCCATGGTGGAGCTGGCGGAGTGGATCCGCGACACCTCCATGGGCGGCCGGGTGTTCTTCTGCAACTCGGGCGCCGAGGCCTCGGAGGCCGCCATCAAGCTGGCCAGGAAGCACGGCGGACCTGAGCGCACCGAGTTCGTGTCGCTCGAGGATGGCTTTCACGGTCGCACCATGGGGGCGCTTGCGCTGACCGGTCAGCCGGGCAAGCAGGAGGCGTTCAAGCCGCTCATGCCGGGGGCGCGATATGTGCCGCGCAACGACAAGGATGCCCTGCGCGCGGCGGTGAGCGAGCGCACGTGTGCCATCGCCATCGAGATCGTGCAGGGCGAGTGCGGCGTGTACCCACTCGACGACGACTTCGTGCAGCTGGCCCGCGAGCTCGCCGACGAGCATGGCGCGCTGCTCATCGTTGACGAGATCCAGACCGGCATGTCGCGCACCGGGCCGCTGTACGCGTATCAGGACGCCGGCATCGAGCCCGACGTGATGTG
>CANGAY010000167.1 GCA_947451735.1 Actinomycetota bacterium | reverse complement strand
GGACGCACGGTGCGGCCCCCGAGGGTGGTGACCGGGCCCACGAAGCCCATGACGAAGGGCGTGCGTGGTGCCTCGTAGAGCTCGCGCGGGCTCGCCACCTGCTCGAGGCGCGAGTGATCCATCACGGCGATGCGGTCGGCCACCTCCATGGCCTCTTCCTGGTCATGCGTCACCAGCACGGTGGTGACGTGCACCTCGTCGTGCAGGCGGCGCAGCCAGGCGCGCAGTTCGCGGCGCACCATGGCGTCGAGGGCGCCGAAGGGCTCGTCGAGCAGCAGCACCTGCGGCTCGACCGCCAGAGCGCGGGCAAGGGCCATGCGCTGGCGCTGGCCACCCGAGAGCTGGCTGGGGTAGCGCTTGGCCATGCCGGTGAGCTGCACCAGGTCGATGAGGTGATCCACGCGCTCCTTCACCTCGGCCTTCGGGCGCTTGCGCAGGCGCAGGCCGAAGGCGATGTTCTCGAACACGGTCATGTGGCGGAACGCGGCGTAGTGCTGGAACACGAAGCCGATGCCGCGGTCCTTGGCCGACGCGTTGGTGCAGTCGACGCCATCGATGGTGACCGTGCCGCTGTCGGGCACCTCGAGGCCGGCGATCCCGCGCAGAAGGGTGGACTTGCCGCTGCCGCTCGGGCCGAGCAGCGCCGTGAGCGAGCCGTCGGGGATGTCGAGCGAGACGTCATCGAGGGCGAGGAATTCGCCGAAGTGCTTTGTGACGTGACTAGCTGTGATGCCCATCGAGTGCCTCCTGGCGGACGACGAGGTTGACGGCCACCACCACGATGATCGCGATGACGGCGAGGACGAGCGCGGCCGTGAATGCGCCGGATTGGTTGAAGTCGGTGTACGCGGAATCGATGTAGATCGTGGCCGTCTCGGTCTGGCCGGTCACCCGGCCCGAGACGACGGCGACGGCGCCGTACTCACCCAGCGCACGCGCGGTGGTGAGGATGACCCCGTAGGCGACGCCCCAGCGGATGCTGGGGAGGGTGATGCGCCAGAAGGTGCGCCATGGGCCGGCGCCGAGCACCGCCGCGGCCTCCTCCTGGTCGGTGCCCACACTGCGGAGCACCGGGATGACCTCGCGCACCACGAATGGCAGCGAGACGAAGATGGTGGCCAGCACCATGCCGGGGAAGGCGTAGATGATGCGGAACCCGTGGTCCACGAAGAAGCTGCCGAACCACCCGTGGATTCCCCACACGAGGATGAGCGAGAAGCCGATGACGACCGGCGACAGGGCCAGCGGCAGGTCGGCCATGAGGCTGAGGAAGTGGCGCCCGCGCACCTTCCGGCGCACGATGAGGATTGCGAGCCCCACGCCGAAGATGGTGTTGAGCGGCACGGCGATGAGGGTGATGAGGACCGTGAGCCACAGCGCGTGCGTGAAGGCGTCGCTGGTGAGGTTGTCCCACACCGCGGTGGCGCCATCCTCGAACGCGCGGAAGAACACGGCCACCAGCGGCACCACCAGCAGCGCCAGCAGGTAGAACGCCGCCACGGCGATGAGGCCGCGCCTACCCCAGCCCGCGCGCACTTCGCCGCTCCATGAAGTCGAAGATGGCCAGGGCGACGAGCGAGAACACCAGCAACACCAGCGAGACCGCGGCGGCCGACTGGGGCTCATCGCTCTGGATGAAGCCGAAGATCGAGACCGAGGCCACCTCGGTCCGGAACGGCAGGTTGCCGGCGATCAGCACGACCGCGCCGAACTCGCCGAGTGCACGGGCGAATGCGAGGCCGGAGCCCGCGAGGATGCCCGGCCAGATCTGCGGCATGGTGATGCGGCGGAATGTGACCCACTGGTTGGCACCCAGCGAGGCCGCGGCCTGCTCGGCCTCGAGGTCGAGTTCACGCAGCAGGGGCTGTACGCCCCGCACCACGAATGGCAGGGTCACCAGCAGCAGGGCCACGCCGATGCCGAACCGGGTGAACGCGATGTTCACGCCGAAGGGGCTCTTGGGGCCGTAGAGGGCGAGCAGTGTGAGCCCGGCCACGATTGTGGGAAGCGCGAAGGGCAGATCCACCAGCGCGTCCATGATGGTGCGGCCCGGAAAGCGGTAGCGCACGAGCACCCACGCGGTGATGGTGCCCATGACCGCCGAGACGACGGTGACGATGGCGGCCAGCACGATGGTCAACTGCAGCGCGGCGGCCACCTCGGGCTGGGTGATGACATCCCAGAAGGAGCCCCATCCCTGCGACAGCCCGTTCCAGGCCAGCGCGGCGATGGGGATGAGGACGATGAGTCCCAGGTACCCGACCGCGAGGCCGAGCCCCAGCGAACCCCGCCCGCCCGAGCGCACTGCGCCGGGGCGGGGAGGGGCTGCCGATGTGGTTGCCTCAGACAACGATGCCTAGTTGGCGGCGTTGCGGGCCTGCACTGCCCAGCCGTTGCCCTTGAAGAAGTTGCCGTCGATGTTGTCCCAGCCACCGAAGTAGTTGACGTTCAGGTACGTCTTCGGGTTGGCGAGCTTGCCGATCTTCTGGAACTGCTTCAGCACCTTCACGTTGGACGGGCGGTAGAACGCCTGGCCCCACAGCTTCTGGGCCTGCACGGTGTAGAGGAAGCTGTTGAACGACTTCGCCGTGGTGAGGTTGCTCGAGCTCTTGATGACGGCTGCCGGCGGCTCGATGATGAGCGTCGTCTTCGGCACGATCACCTGCTCCTTCACGCCCTCGTGCTGGGCCTCGAGGCCCTCGCTCTCGTACGTGATGACCACGTCGCCGGTGCCGCCGGCGAAGGTGTCGGTGGCCTCACGGCCACTCTTCGGGAAGGCCACCACGTTCTTGTAGAAGGCCTTCAGGTACTCGAGGCCGGCCTGGTCGCTGCCACCGATCTTCTTGGCCTGGCCGAACGCGGCGAGGTCGTTCCACTTGGCGGAACCGGACGTCTTGAAGTCGGGCGTCACGATCTGCACACCGGGCTTGATGAGGTCGGCCCAGTCCTTGATCTTCTTGGGGTTGCCGGGGCGCACGCCGAAGGCGACGACGGTCCAGGCGGGGACGCTCTTGTAAGGCGATGCCGTCTTCCAGTTGGCGTCCACAAGACCGGCGTCGACAAGGCGGGTGATGTCGGGCTCGGTCGAGAAGTTCACGAAGTCCGCCGGCTGGCCGTTCGCGACGGCACGGCTCTGGTCGCCCGACGCGCCGTAACTGGTGGCG
>CANGAY010000166.1 GCA_947451735.1 Actinomycetota bacterium | reverse complement strand
TCCAGCGGCAGCGCGGCGGGTACGGGCACCAGTTGCACCTTGAAGCGGTCGGCATCCATGCGGGCGAGGTCGAGCAGGTCGGTCACCAGTACCTCGAGCCGGGTGGCCTCCGACTCGATTGCCCCGAGCGACCGCGGCACCGCGGCCTCGGGCACCACGCCGTCCGACAACGCGGTGGCATGCCCCCGGATCGCCGTAAGCGGGGTGCGCAGGTCGTGGGTGACCCGCATGAGGAACTCGCGGGCCAGACGGTCGCGGCGTGCGAGTTGGCGCACCATCTCGTTGAAGGCGCGCGCCACGGCATCGAGTTCCTCCGCGCCCCCGGTGGCCACCTCGGCCTGCAGGTCGCCCGCCGCCACGCTCTGCGCTGCCGACTCCAGATCGCGCAGCGGGCGCGTGGCGCGCCGCGTGATCCACAGCACCAGCACCACGGCCACGGCGAGGCCCAGCAGGGTGGCCACCAGCACGGGCGGCAGCACCGATCCCCAGGCGGCCGCCACCTCGTTCTGCGGGCGGGTGAGCACCACTGCACCGACGTAACGACTGCCCACCGTCACCGGTGCGGCCGCTGCGAAGGTCGGCATGCTCGCGCCCGACGGGGTGAAGCCGAAGGCCTGCGAGCCGTCGCGCACCAGCACGCCGGGGTCGAGGTCCTGCGCCACTGTCTGCGGCAGCCCGCCCGTGGGGTTTGACGCGCCGGGGGAGAGGTCGAGCCCCACGTAGTAGAGCTTCGTGCTCGGGCCGGCCAGCGTCTCGAGGTTGCCGATGGGGCCGGGCCGGAAGTTGGTGCCGGTCTCGAGCGCCGTGGACACCCGTGCCGACACCAGCACGGCGATGGCGCGCGCCTGGCGGTCGAGTTCCGCGCGTGCCTGATCGGTGGCGGCGCTGCGGATGAGCGACACGGCGATTGCGGCGAACAGGATCGCCGCGACGATGAGCCCGCCGACGGCCCCGAGGGCCACCCTGCCGGACAGGCTCGCCCACGGCCGCCGGCCGGCCGGGGCCGTGGTCACCGCCGGGTCGGCACCTTGTATCCGGTGCCCCACACGGTTTCGATGGGGCATGCATCGCCGAGCTTGCGACGCAACTGGCGCACGTGCACATCGATCGTGCGGCTGTCGCCGAGGAAGGTGTAGCCCCACACACGCTCGAGCAGCTGCTCGCGGCTCAGCACCAGACCGCGGGCCTGCACGAGCGTGGCCAGCAGATCGAACTCCTTGGGCGTGAGCGCCACCTCGGTGCCCGACACGTACACCTCGCGTGGGCCCACCTCGATGCGCAGGTCGTCCACCTCGAGCACGGGCGGCATGTCGGGGTCAACCTGATCGGCCTGGCCGTCGCTGCGGCGCAGCACCGCGCGCACGCGCGCCACCAGCTCGCGCGGGTCGAAGGGCTTGGTCACGTAGTCGTCGGCGCCCAGTTCGAGGCCCACGACCTTGTCAACGGGCTCATCGCGCGCGGTGAGCATGAGGATGGGCATGGCGCCACCACCCTGGCGGATGCGCCGCGTCACCTCGAACCCGTCCACGCCCGGCAGGTTGACGTCGAGCAGCATCAGGTCGGGCTTGTCGGCCTCGATCATCTCGAGCGCCGTGTCACCCCGCTCGGCCACATCCACGCGAAAACCCGCCGCCTCAAGGTACATCTTGGCGAAGGAGGCGATGTTGGGTTCATCCTCGACGATGAGGATGAATGGCTGTTCGTCGTTGGCTGCCATAGGGAGACCTGCGAGGAGGTTACCCCGGTCGGCGGTCAGTTGGTCGGCGCCAGCGCCAGATCGATGGGTTTCAGTGGCCAACTCTGCGGGCTCCCGTTGTTGACGGTGAACGTGCCGACCCCGTTGAGCAGCCCGGTGCCGCTGCCGGTGACGGCGATGGCGAGTGATCCCCTGCCGCTGATGTCGACGCGCACGTCGGTGCCGTCAACCACGAAGCGCCCGCTGGGCGATCGCACCGTCGCGGTGCGGGTGCCGCTGCCGCCCGGCCGGAGGGGCACGCATGACGCGCCCACCCGCAGCATGCCGTCGCCGCGCTGGTCGGTGACCCGGATGCTCATGCCGCGCACGGTGCCCCACGTCATGAACGACCCGTTCAGCACCACGCGCCCGGACCCCTCGATGTCGATCTGCCCCCCGGCACCGACCGACCCCGCCTTGACGGGATTGAGGTTCTTGCCCGGCGCGCGGCACCCCCGCTGCGGTGATGTGCTTGGACCGCCTGGGCCAGCGGAGCCCCCCGAGCGTCCCGACCCGCCGGACGTCCCCGAGCCGCCCGAACCACCGGAATCGGATGGCCCCTGCGCGGCCAGCGCCGATGCGGACACCGCAAGGGTGCCCACGAGGGCGAGGCATGCCGCAGCGCGTGACGTGGAAATCCTCACAGGCAGATGGTTGCTCCGTGTCATGCGAAACCAGAGGGGTTGCGGTAAGGAATTCGTGAAGCCGGCACCGCGACCTGCGCCCGCCCTACATCTCGAGGTTGATGCCCTCTTCCACCTGCACAGGCTGCTGCACGGTGGGCTCGAGCGACACGGCCTCCTCGACCGCGGGTCCGGCGGGCGCCTCGGATGCGGGCCGGGCGGTTTCGCCCTCCGGCACGGGCCGCGGGCCATCACCCATGTACGCCCAGATGATCTCACCGCAGTCGGGGCAGCCCGGAAGGGTGCCGCGATTGTTGATGCGGAACTGGCAGGCCACGCAGGCGTAGATGCCCGGCACCTTCTGCCCCGCGTGGTAGCAGGGCTTGCCCAGGCGCTTCTCGGCCTGCTCGACGCCCTGCTGCGGGCTCATGTTCTTCGGTTGGGCGGCTGCGGTGCGGCCGGGTCCGTTGGTGCGTCCACTGGTGCCCATCGTGGAAAACCCCTTATCGCGTATATCCTGAGGACGGGCTGGATGCTACCGCGCATCGCCAGCCAGACCCGTGAGATCCGGTGGTCGGAGGCGGCGAATGCGCATCGCGTGCGCGCAGTTGAACACGGTCGTCGGCGACCTCGATGGAAACCTCGCCCTGGTGCGCGAGGCCATTCGTGATGCCGCAACCCGGGGCGCCCACCTCGTGCTGACGCCCGAGCTCGCGCTCACGGGCTACCCGCCGGAGGATCTGCTGCTGCGGCCTTCGTTCGCGGCCGCTTCGCGCGAGGCCCTTGAGGCGCTGGCGCCCGAGGTCACCGAGGG
>CANGAY010000165.1 GCA_947451735.1 Actinomycetota bacterium | reverse complement strand
GGTGCCCACCGTCAGCGCGCCGCCGCCCGACGGGCCGTCAATGGGCCCGGTGATGCCGTAGCGCAGGTCCACCTGCGACGGGTCGGCGCCCGATGCCAGCGTGGCCACGGCGCCGGCCATGGCCGTGGACGCGAGCCACTGGGCACCCGCGCCCTTCGCCTTGATGTCGTCCAGGTGCACGGTGAAGCCGGGGTCGTCCTTCGACTCCACGGCGATGCCCGCGGGCTCGATTCCGCCCACGGGAATCCCCTTGGCATCGGTGCCGGCCCACAGCACCGGAAAGGTGATCTCGCGGGGGGTGATCGCCCCGGTCTGCGACTGCCCGCCGCAGCCTGCGACGGCGACACCGATGCCGCCGAGCGCGAGCACCCCCAGTGCGGCGACGCGTCTCACTTCGGCGCGTGCGTGAATCCGAGCTCGGAGTAGCGCGACGAGTCCACCTCGATCAGGTACTGGGTGCCGTCGTCCGTGCGCCACGGGAAGGGTTCGCCCGTGTACTTCACGGCCAGGCGATCCATGGCCTCGAGCGCCTCGTCACCCCGCCGCGTGCTGGCCACATGCCCGCGGATCTGGCCGCCGCGGTACGGGTTCTCGAAGTCGACGATCGAGATGGCCACGCGGCGGTCGCGCGCCAGGTTCTTCGCCTTCTGGGTCTTCGAGCCGCCGGTGAAGATGGTGACGAAGTCGCCCTCCATGCCGCCCCACATGGCCACCGAACTTGGTGAGCCGTCGGGCATGAGGGTGGCCACGTGCACGTAGTTGGCGCGCTCGATCAGGTCGCGCAGTCGCTCGTCCATCATCCGTTTGCCTCCCAGGCGTTCCACACCACGTCGCGCAGGGTGCGCGCCGCATCTGCGGGGTCATCCGCGTAGATCACCGACCGGCTGGCAGACACCAGCGCACCGTTGGCGCGGCCGCCGCAGGCCGGGCCCAGTTCGGCCGGGTCGCCACCCTGCGCGCCCACGCCGGGCAGCAGGAAGGGCTGGTCGGGCATGCGCTCGCGAAGCTGGTGGATGCGCTCGGGCACCGTGGCGCCCACCACGGCGCCGATGGACGATCCGCTGCCGGGCACCGTGGTGGCCGCGCCCCACTGGCGCACGCGATCGGCCACGGCCTCGTGCCATACGCGGCCGTCGGCCAGCTCGAGATCCTCAAGTTCCGCGGCGCCCGGGTTGGAGGTGCGCACCAGGATGAAGAGCCCCCTCCCCCCCTCCGCCGCGGCATCGAGAAAGGGCGTGACCGAGTCGGTGCCGAGCATGGGGTTCACGGTGAGGGCGTCGATGGGATCGCGCAGGAAGGCCGCGGCGTAGTGGCGCGTGGTGGCGTCCACGTCGCCGCGCTTGGCGTCGGCGATCACCAGCAGGCCCGCGTCGCGGGCCGCCTGCGACACCTCCTCGAACGCCTGCCAGCCGTCGGCGCCGAAGCGCTCGAAGCAGGCCAGCTGCGGCTTGGCCGCCACGCAGTGCTCGGCTGCCTTGCCGATGACGTCCACGCAGAAGTCGCGCGCACCGCGTGCCCCGCCCTCGACGCGCGCCGGGTCGGGGTCGAGCCCCAGCACGATCTGGCTGCCGCGTGCTGCGACGGCGTCGGCGAGGCGTGATGCGAAGGGCGCGTGGGTCATAGGGAGAGCACCGTGACGATGGGAAGGGTGAGCAGGGCCAGAACGGTGGTGACGGCGACGATGCCCGCGATCAGATCAACGGGCAGCCGGTAGTAGGCGCCCATCACCAGCACCATCATGCCGCTCGGCATGCCACCGAGGACCGTGATGGTGTCGAGCTGTGAGCCGCCGAAGCCGAATGCGAAGGCGATGAGGAACGCCACCAGCGGGCCGATCATCAGGCGCGCCACCGACACGCTCGCGATCACCTTCCAGTACCTGGCGATGCCCGACAGGTCGAGCACGAGCCCCGCGTAGAGCATGACCACCGGCAGCACCCCGGCGGCCAGATACTGCACGGGCGTCGCGACGAAGGCGGGCAGCTCGTGCACCCCCGACAGGTTGAGCACCAGCCCGAGGATGAGCATCCACATGGGTGGCAGCAGCAGCCCCTTGAGTCCCTCGCGCATGGTCATGGCGTCCTCAACCTCGCCGCGGCCGAACCACGACGCCACGATGGGGCTGAACGTCCAGATGAGGATCCCCGTGCCCAGGGCGTCGTACATCACCGCCGTGGTCAACGAGAAGTCGTGCTGGCTGGCGGCGATGAGCGGAAGCCCGAAGAAGCCGGTGTTGGCCACGCCCGTGGTGATGATCACCGCGCCCGTGGCCGCGCGGCCGAGGTGCAGGGTGCGTGCGATGAGCAGCCCGATGGGCGCCATCACGGCGGTCACGCAGAAGGCGACGATGGGCACCAGGAACAGGTTCCAGTGCAGCTGCGCGCCCACGAGGATCTTCAGCACAAGGGCGGGAAGCAGCACGTACAGAGTGAGCTTCACCAGGATGTCGCCGTGCTCGCGCTTGATGATTCCGCGCTGGCGCAGCAGTGCGCCGATGGCGATCATCACCAGCGCGGCGAACGTGGTGTCGAAGAGGGTCATGCCGCGGTTACGACCGGTCGCGCCCCACCAGGTACACGGCACCTGCGCCCAGCAGGTTGGGGCGGCGGCGCGCGGTGCCCTCCACGGGGCGCCCCTTCGAGTCGAGCAGCACGCGGCGCACCACCGTGAGGCCCTCCGCACCCAGAAGGCTCTCGAAATCGCGGATGGTGCACAGGTGGATGTTCGGTGTGTCGTACCAGCGGTACGGCAGCGAGGTGCTCACCGGCATGCGCCCCCGGGCGGCCAGCGACCACCGCAGCCGCCAGTGGCCGAAGTTGGGGAACGACACGATGCCCACGCGCCCCACGCGCATCATCTCCTGCAGCGCCTGCGCCGGGCGGTGGGTGGCCTGAAGCGTCTGCGAGAGGATCACCACATCGAAGGCGCCATCCTCCACGTCGGCCAGCCCGCGGTCGATGTCGGCCACCATCACCGGCACACCGCGCGCCACGCACGCGTGAAACCCCTCGTCGCTGATCTCCACCCCGGTGCCGTCGCACCCCTTCTGGTTGATCAGGTGATCGAGCAGCGCGCCGTCGCCGCAGCCGAGGTCGAGCACGCGCTCGCCCGGCGCGGGCGCGAGCAGGTCGAGCAGCGGCGCGCCGAGGGCTGAGACGAAGGAGGCGTTGCTTGCGTAGAGTGCAGCATCCC
>CANGAY010000164.1 GCA_947451735.1 Actinomycetota bacterium | reverse complement strand
TGTTCTTGGTGATGCGAAGCGCGATGAGGAGCACCACCGCCGACACGGCGATGGCGATCATGGCGCGGTATGCCGCGGATCTGCGCTCGCGCGCCAGCACGATGCCCAGAATGAGCAGCAGCGCGAACAGCAGCGGCAGCAGCCACGACATGAGGTTGACGATGGTGATGGCCTGCTGCACGGCGGTCACACCGGACCCACTGGCCACGGTGTAGACGGGGTAGCCCTCCTGCGCCAGCGGCGCCGGGATGTACTTGGCCAGCGGCCCCAGCTTGGCGTCAACGGCGGCCCGGGCCTCCTTCACCAGCGGCTCGGTGTTGAACACGATGGCGTCGCCCTGGAACTGGAACACCCCGGGCTGGTTGTTGATGAGGTTGACCACGCCCTCGCTGGCCCGCTGGGCCGCGTTCTCGATGAGCGCCCGTCCCGCGCCGGTGCTGAGGGCCGTCTGCACGATGTCGCCGATGCGGGCGCGCAGCGAACTGGCCAGGATGTTGGCCACGAAGGCCTTGCGCTCAGCCGTGATGGGGAGGGGCTCGATGATCTTGGCCGCGGCCTCCTCAGCGCGCGCCTGCGTGACCACGTTGTTCTCGACGTAGTTCTCGATGGCGGTCTGCACCTCCACCTGCCCCTGCACGTTCAGGGCGGCGGACACGAAGCCATCGGGGTTGTGCTCGCTCACGCGCACCCACACGAAGAGGCTGCCCACGATGAGGCACAGAATGGAGATGGCCAGGCAGATGAACGACAGCACCGAGCGCACGCGGATGCGGCGCCAGAAGGGCGGTCGGGCTGCGGGCGCGGCGTCAGCGGTCGTCACGCGGGGCACTGTACTCACCCGGCCCGGGGCATATCCGCGCCGGGTCGCGCTACGGTGTGCGCCAACGGTCAGGAGGTGACGTGGTGAGCAGCGAAGTTCCCACCCGGCGTCACTTGAGCCCCGAAGGGGAGCTCGAGCGCGCCATGGCCGACTACCTGCGCGTATCGCGGGGAGCACACCTCTACGCAAGCGGCGACGAGCACCAGCGCGCCGAAGAGGCCGCGTGGACCCGTCTGGTCACCGCGCGCGACCTCGCGGAGGCCGCACCGGCCTCACCCTCGGCCTAGGGCTCCCAGCGGAAGCCCGTGGCGGCGGGCGCGGCGCGCAGCGGGCTCGACGGTGCGCCGGCGTGCGGCGGGCGGTGGTAATCCACCGGTGACGTGTCGTTGGGCGCGTCGGGGTGGAACATCGATGCCAGATACTGGATGTGCCCGCGGCCGGGACCCAGTTCGTACTGGCCGCCGCCGTACGCGCCGAGACCCTCGCTGCGCACGTGGTCGTACACGGCCATCAGGCGCTCCAGCGACCCGATACGCGAGGGCTTGATGTTGATGGTGCGCGGCGCGATGGGCATGGCCGCGATGTCGTCCACCGAGTGGATGGGGGCATCCCACGTGACGCGGTCCTCGGCGCCCGCGAGCGCGATGCGCGTGCGGTCGTCCACCCGCGGGTCCTCCAGCCATGCGTCGGGGAACTCCTCGGCCACCATGGCGTAGAGGGCCGGGTCGGCGCCGCTGTCAACGACCGTGCCGGTGTAGTGCCCCTTCAGATCGATCACGTCCACGTCAACGGCGTCGCCCAGCTGCTCCATCAGTTCGCGGGTCCACGCCGGCGTGGCGTCCAGCTTGAAGCCGATGCCCGGCGCCACCTCGGCCCACTGCAGCACGCGGTCGGGGCTCGGCGGGTCGCCCAGGCCGGTGGAGATGACGAACGACGTGGGGTGGCAGTCCTCACCCAGCACGCGCCAAAGCGGCTCGCCGGCCTGGCGCAGGCCCAGATCGAGTGCGGCGCTCTCGAAGGCCCACCGGCGGTAGTTGCGGCTGGGCGGCCATGCGGGCGGGGCGGGGAAGAGGTCGAGCGCCTCCAGCGCCTGCGACAGCGTGTGGATGGTCCACTCGCCGCGCAGGTCGGGTGGGCCGGTGATGGCGAACAGCGCCGCCTCGTCGGCTTCGTACGTGACGTCCTCGCCGATGCCCTCGTGGCCCTGCCCGCGCAGCACCACCAGCGTGGTGACCCGGGTGAACTCGGGGGCCACCGGCAACTCCAGGCGGTCGAGCACGACCTCCTCGATGACCACCGGCAGGTCGCGGATGCGGTTGTAGATCATGAGATGTGCTCGCGTTCGTCGTCCAGCAGGCCGGCCTCGAGCGCGTGCCGCACCATGGCGGCGCGCGACCCCGCGCGAAGCTTGGTCATCACGTGGGCCCGGTGGCTCTCGACCGTGCGCACGCTCACCACCAGCATCTCGGCGATCTCCTGGTTGGTGTAGCCCAGGGCCAGCAGGCGCAGCACCTGGCGCTCGCGGGGCGAGAGGTCATCAACCGGCCCGCGCGACTGCGCGGGTTGCGCGAGTGCCGCACCCAGCGCGGGGTGCAGGTAGCGCTCGCCGGCGTGTACCGCCCGCACCGCCTGAACCAGCTGTTCGTCTGCCGCCGTCTTCAGCACGTAGCCGTTTGCCCCGGCCGAGAAGGCGCGGCGCACGTCGTCGGTCTCGGAGTGCATCGACAGCACCAGGATGGTGAGGTCGGGGTAGGCCTCGCGCAGGCGCTCGGCGCCCTCCAGCCCGCCCATGCCCGGCATCTCCACGTCGAGCAGCACCAGGTCGATACCGCCGCCCGCCACGGCCTCGATGGCCTCCTCGGCGGTGGTGGCCTCGCCCACGGTCTGCAGGTCGTCCTCGCGGTCGAGCAGCAGCCGAAGCCCCGATCGCAGCAGTGCGTGGTCGTCGGTGATGAGGATGCGGATGGGCGACGACGGGGCCATGCGGCAAGCCTACCGACGCGGTGCGCGATACCGTCAGCCCGTGTCTGACGACGTGCACATGACCATTCGCAATTCCGATGGCACGGTGGTGGGCCACGTTTCACGCGCCCCAGACGGCTCCGTCCACGCGGAGGTGCTGGACGAGCGGTCGCGGTGGCTCGTGGAACTGGCGGCCGAGCGGCGCGGGGCCCCCGCGCGGCCCCGCCCGCGACCCTCCTGCGGGCCCTCCTCCGACGGGCCCGCACCCGCCGTGTAAGCCGCAACCCTCAACCCCCAGTTGAGGGTTGCGCAGGCCGCAAACGCCGCATTGGCGCGATGTTTTCTCACGCAGAGCCCTTCACAAGCGCCCCCCGACGCTCTACGGTGCCGCGTCCCATGACCGACCGCACC
>CANGAY010000163.1 GCA_947451735.1 Actinomycetota bacterium | reverse complement strand
GCCGGAGGCCAGCACCAGCTTGTCGAGCGCGGTGGTGCTCACGGGGTGGGCTCGTCGGGTGCCGGGTCCGCCGCGGCGTCACCTGCCGCCGCCTGCCGGCGCTCGGCCCGGGCCCGGGCGCGCTCGCCTGCCGGGCGCGCGTGGAAGCGGGCGATGGCCTCCTCCATGCCGTCGGCCAGCACGGCCTCCGTCATGGCGAGACCGGCGTCGATCAGCGCCTGCACCTGGTCGGCCGGCTCGTCGAATGCGCGCAGCACCCAGTCGGCCTCGTCACCGCGGAATCCCGCGGGTGCCCGGCCCACACCCACGCGCACGCGCAGGAAGTCGGGCGACCCGAGCCCCGCCACAAGCGACCGCAGCCCATTGTGCCCCCCGTGGCCACCGCCGCGCTTGCCGCGCACCTCGCCGAACGGCACGTCTATGTCGTCGTGCACCACAAGCACCTGATCGGGAGCGGCGTGCAGCATGCCGGCAGCAGGACCGACCGACGACCCGGAGTCGTTCATGTACGTGGTGGGGATGAGCAGGGCCAGCGGCCCGTGGGGTCCACGGGCCTCGGCGTACTCACCCGCGTAGCGCGTGGCGAACCGGCCGGCGCCGAGGCGCACGGCAAGTTCCTCCACCACGCGCTGGCCCGCGTTGTGGCGGGTTCGCGCGTACTTCGCGCCCGGGTTCCCCAGGCCGACCACCAGGCGGACCGGCGGCGCCTTGGCTGCCGCGTCCGCCACGGGCCGCTACTCCTCGCCGTCTCCCGAATCCCCGGACGATGCGGCGGGGGCGCCGCCCTCATCCGACTCCTCGCCGGCGTCGCCGGTGCTGTCGGACAGGCTGGCCCGGGTGGCCATGATCGAGGCGATGCCGCCCTCGGGGTCAGTGACGATGGTGACGCCGGCGGGCACCACGAGCTCGTGCACGTGCACGGAGCCGCCCAGCTCGACCTCGGAGATGTCGTGCTCAATGGAGCGCGGCAGGGCGTCCGGCAGGGCGCGCACGCGCACGGTGAGCGCGGTCTGGTCGAGGATTCCGCCGTCACGGATACCCACGGCGGAGCCGATGAGGATGACGGGCACGTCGGCCTCCACCTCGACGGTGAGGTCGACCTCCTGCAGGTCGAGGTGCGTGATCTGGTCGCGCACCGGGTCGCGGTCCCACTGCTTGAACAGCACGGTGCGCGGGGCGTCGGAGTCGATGGTGAGGTCGATCACCGCGGAGCGCACACCACCGCGACCGATGAGGCGGCGCACCTCATACTCGTCTGCGGTGAAGGCCAGCGAGTCGCCACCGGGCTGGTACAGCACGCCGGGCAGCTTGCCCTCCTTGCGGAGGCGGCTGTTCTTGGCGCTGCCGCGCTCTTCGCGCGTGACGACGGAAAGTGGGACGTGCTGCGACATCGGGTGAGGCCTTCCTGGGTTCCTGGATGGGTCGGGACCGACGCGGGAGGATAGCGATTCAGCCGCCTTCTCTCACCCCTATGCGTTCATGAAGCCGTCGGAGGGGTCCCGGGGCCCACCAATTCCACTTCCCGAGCAGGGCCATCAGCGAGGGAACGAGCAGTGCGCGCACGATGGTGGCGTCGAGCGCCACGGCCAGTGCGGTGCCCAGTCCCAGTTCCTTGATGATGATGATGCGCGACGTGGCGAAGGCGCCCATGGCGATGCAGAAGAGCAGCGCGGCGGCCGTCACCACGCGCCCCGTGCGCTGCAGGCCGATGGCCACCGACTCCTGCTCCCCGCCCCCGGCATCGCGTATCTCCTTGATGCGCGAGAGCAGGAACACCGCGTAGTCGGTGCTGAGCCCAAAGGCCAGCGCACCGATGAGGATGGGCTGCGTCAGGTCCACCGCACCCACCGAGGTGTACTGCAGCGGCCCCTCCAGATTGCCGTCCTGGAAGATGAGCACCAGCACGCCGAGCGTGGCGCCCAGGGTGAGCAGGTTCATGATGACGGCCTTGATGGGCAGCAGCACCGACCCCGTCATCACGAACAGCGCGATAATGGTGACCAGCACGATCACGAGGATGGCCCACGGCAGGTGTGCGGCCAGGCTGGAGCGCTGCGACACGAACAGCGACGTGAAGCCACCCACCAGGTGCGGATAGGGCGGGCCGCGCGCCGTGACCTCGTTCACCAGGTCGATGCTGCGCTGGTCGAGCGGCGGTGCGGTGCTGTTGATGCTCACCTGCCAGGTGCGCTTGCCCAGGTAGGCGGGCGGCAGCACCGACTGCACGTTGGCGAAGCCCCGCACATCCTTCGCCCACGCCGTGATCTTCTTCTGCGCCTCGGGCGTGTTGGGAGCCGTGATGGCGGCGAAGATGGGCGAGTAGCGATCGCCCGGGAACTCGCGGGCGAGGGTCTCGTCCACCTGACGCGCCATGGCCGTCTCGGGCAGCACGCTGGTGTCGGTGGTGGTGAACCGGATGCCGAGGGCCGGCAGCGCGAGCAGCACCATGAAGGCGCCGCTCGCGAGGGCCACGATCACCGGCCGGCGCATGACGAACCGCGACAGTCGGTACCAGCCGCCGCTTGTCTCGATCACGTCGGCGTGCTCACTGCGGGCGCGCCACCGTCTGGGCGCCAGCGAGTTGACCCGGTGGCCGAGCAGGGCCAGCACCGCGGGCAGCACCCCCACGGCCACCACGGCCGCCACCAGGGCCACCATCAGTCCGCCGAGGCCCATCGAGAACAGGAAGTTCTGGGGGAAGATCATGAGACCCGCGAGCGCGGCGCCCACGGTGATGGCGCTGAAGATGACGCTCTTTCCGGCGCTGCGCAGCGTGGTGGCCAGCGCATCCACACCCGGGCCCTGCCGGGCGATCTCCTCGCGGTACCGCGACACCATCAGCAGGCTGTAATCGATGGCCAGGCCGAGCCCCAGGCCCGTCACCAGATTGAGCGCGTACACCGACACGCCGAAGACCTGGTTCGACACGCCGAGGAAGAAGAAGCCGCCGAAGATGACCAGCGCACCCATGATGGGCGGCAGCAAGGCCGCGACGAGGCCCCGGAACACCCACAGCGACACCAGGAACAGCAGCGGGAAGGCGATGAGTTCGGCGCGGAAGAGATCCTCGCCCACGATGGTGCTGGTCTCCGCGGCGGCGGTCCACCCGCCCCCGACCGTCACGCCCTTGATCGCCGACAGCTCGTCGCCCAGACGCCGGGCCGCCTGCTGCGCCTGGTCGTCATTGACGTCGCCG
>CANGAY010000162.1 GCA_947451735.1 Actinomycetota bacterium | reverse complement strand
GTTGACCCGCCGCTGCTGCAGTCGCACATGCTGGCGCTGCGCACGGCCGCAGCGGGCCGATCGGTGCACCTGGCGTGGGGCGACGACGAGGCCCGGCACGCACTGCGTATTGCGGAGGACGATCTGGGTGTGCGCGCCACGGCGCGGGGGCTGTGGCCGGTGCTGCAGCAGGGAGGGGGCGTGCACGGGTGGGACGCCGCCCTCGACGCGGCGCTCGCGGGCAACGGCCCCATCTGCCGCTCGCCGCGTGCGGTGGCCATCGCCCTGGCCGCACTGCGCGACGCCGGGCTCATCGCCATTGACGACGACGGCATCACCGTGCAGCCGGCGGGTGACCGGGCCGACCTCGAGGCCACGCCCACCGGGCTGCATGCCGCCGCACTGCTCGATCAGGCCCGAACCATCGCGGCCCGGGCGGCGACCCTCGATCCCCTTGCGCAGCCGTCCGACGGCGCGGGCGCGTTATCGTAGGACCCGTGGGAACGCCACTCGCCGACCTCGGGCTGTCACCGGCCACCGGCCCCTCGGAACTCGAGGCGCTGGTGCGCGAGGTGCTGGTCAATCACCCGGATGCCGACGCCGACGCCATCAGGCGCGCCTACGCGTTCGCCGACGAGAAGCACCGCGACCAGCTGCGGCACTCGGGCGAGCCCTACATCACCCATCCGCTCGGCTGCGCGCGCATCTGTGCGGGGCTCGGTCTGGACGACCAGACCATCCAGGCCGCGCTGTTGCACGACACGGTGGAGGACACCCCCGCCACGCGCGAGGAGGTGGAGGAGCAGTTCGGGCCCGAGGTGGCCGCGCTGGTGGAGGGGGTCACCAAGCTCACGCGCATCCACTTCGAGAGCCAGGAGGAGCGGCAGGCCGAGAACTACCGCAAGCTCATCGTGTCGATGTCGAGCGACATCCGCGTGCTGCTGGTGAAGCTGGCCGACCGCCTGCACAACATGCGCACCCTGCAGTACATGAGCAAGGCGAAGCAGGTGCAGAAGGCCCGCGAGACCCTCGAGGTGTACGCCCCGCTGGCCCACCGTCTGGGTATCCACTCGCTCAAGTGGGAACTCGAGGACCTGTCGTTCCAGGCGCTGCACCCCAAGCGGTACGCCGAGATCCAGCAGATGGTCAACCAGCGGCGCGCCGACCGCGAGGACTACGTGGAGGTGGCGGGCGAGGAACTTCTGGGCGAGCTGCGCCAGGTGGGCATCCAGCCCGTCGAGATCACGGGGCGCGCCAAGCACTTCTATTCGATCTACGAGAAGATGACCCGCAAGGGCAAGGAGTTCAACGAGATCTACGACCTCACGGCCATGCGCGTGATCGTGGACTCGGTGAAGGACTGCTACGGGGCTGTGGGCACCATCCACTCATTGTGGAAGCCCATCCCCGGGCGCTTCAAGGACTACATCGCCATGCCGCGGCTGAACATGTACCAGTCGCTGCACACCACCGTCATCGGGCCGCAGGGCAAGCCGCTCGAGATCCAGATCCGCACGCCCGAGATGCACCGCACCGCCGAGTTCGGCGTGGCCGCGCACTGGCTGTACAAGGAGGAGAACCGCACCGCGGAGACCGCGGACGGCGACCGCCTGGAGTGGCTCTCGCGCATGATGGACTGGCAGCGCGACACCACCGACCCCGGCGAGTTCATGGAGTCGCTCAAGGGCGACCTGTACTCGCAGGAGGTGTTCGTGTTCACGCCCAAGGGCGAGGTGCGCGCGCTGCCCGCGGGGTCCACGCCGCTCGACTTCGCCTACGACGTGCACACCGACGTGGGCCACCGCTGCGTGGGCGCCAAGGTGAACGGGCGCATCGTGCCGCTGACGCACGTGCTGGAGTCGGGCGACTTCGTGGAGATTCTCACCTCGAAGCAGCCGCGCGGTCCGTCGCGCGACTGGCTGGGCGTGGTGCACACGTCGAAGGCCCGTTCGAAGATCCGGTCGTTCTTCAGCCGCGAGCGCCGCGAGGACGCCGAGCACCACGGACGCGACGTGCTGCAGGAGGCCCTGCGCAAGGCGGGCCTGCCCAACCAGCGCATCGTGGGGTCGCCGCTGTTCGCCGGGGTCATTCAGGACATGGGCTTCAAGCGGGCCGAGGACTTCTACATCTCGCTCGGCCTGGGCAAGACATCCGCCCAGGTGGTCGTCAACAAGATCATCGCCGGCCTGAAGACGCAGGAGGGCGAGGTGACGGTGGACCCGTCGCCGGCGCCTCAGCGATCGGGCCGCATGCGTCAGGCCGGGGTGTCGTCCGACCTCGGAATCGAGATCGAGGGCGTCGCCGACGTGATGGTGCGCCTGGCCAAGTGCTGCAAGCCCGTGCCGGGTGACGACATCGTGGGGTACATCTCGCTGGGCCGCGGAATCACCATCCACCGCGAGGACTGCCCCAACGCACGTCAGCTCATGCGGTCGCCCGAGCGCTTCACGCCCGTGGCCTGGGGTGGCGAGAGCCGCCAGTCGTTCGGCGTGGAACTTGCGGTGGAGGCATGGGATCGCCACCGCCTGCTGGAGGACATCTCACGCACCATCGCCGAGAACGGGGTGAACATCCTGTCGGCGCAGTGCCAGGTGGACGACCAGATGGCCCGGCACCGATTCGTGCTCGAAATGGCCGATATCGACACTCTTCGCAGCCTCACGGCGCAGATGCGCAACATCGAGTCGGTGTTCGACGCGTATCGGGTGACGCCCGGGGCATAACCGCCCCCGCCACTGCTGGTAGCGTGGCCCCCCAGTGGACCTGTTGGACATCGTCATCGTCGCGGCTGCCGCCGTGGGCGTCATCGCCTTCATCACCCTCGCCGTGGTCATCGTCCTTCAGGGGCGTGCCCTCAAGCGGCTGGAGGAGCGTGTTGGGCCGCCCGTTCCCATGGGCGCTGCGCCCTCGCTGGAGCGCGTCCGCGCCATCGTGTCGCAGCCCGAAGTGCGGGTGGACATCCCGGCCGACGCCGCTGCCGCGCAGCGCGCGCCCCAGGGTGCGCCTGCAGCAGGCACACCGTCGTCGTCCGCGCCGCCTGCCGGTGCAGGTGCTCCCGCTCCCGAGGTGGCCGAGGCCGCCGCGGCCAGCGCCGCTGCGGCACGCGCCGCAGAGCGTGGTGGGCAGCGGGGCAAGGGGTCGGGCCAGGCATCGCGCGCGTCATCCGGCGGCGCATCCGGCAAGTCGTCGTCCCGCGGCGCTGGCGGATCGGGCGGCGG
>CANGAY010000161.1 GCA_947451735.1 Actinomycetota bacterium | reverse complement strand
GAGTACCTGCCGGGCGCGGCGGTCGAGTACTTCGTCTCGTACTACGACTACTACCAGCCCGAGGCGTACATCGCGTCCAGCGACACGTACATCGAGAAGGACGCCTCGATCAACGACGAGATCGACCGCCTGCGCCACGCGGCCACGGCGGCGCTGCTGGCGCGGCGCGATGTGGTGATCGTCGCGTCGGTGTCGTGCATCTACGGCATGGGGTCGCCCGACCGCTACCGCGAGCGCCTGGTGCTTCTGGAGCAGGGTGCCGAGATCCCGCGCGACGAGTTGTTCAAGCGCCTGGTGGAGGTGCAGTACGAGCGCAACGACATGGTGCTGGAGCGCGGGCGCTTCCGCGCACGTGGCGATGTGTTCGAGATCCAGCCGGTCAACGCCGAGACGGCCTATCGGGTGTCGATGTTCGGCGACGAGATCGAGCAGATCACGCACTTCCACCCGGTCACCGGCGAGGTCTTCGGCAACCTCGAGTATGCGGCCATCTACCCGGCCACGCACTACGTCACGCCCACCGACGTCATCGAGCGCTCGCTGGGCGAGATCCGTGCCGAACTGGAGGAGCGCTGCGCGCTGTTCGACGCCCAGGGCAAGCTGGTGGAGAGCCACCGCCTGCGCCAGCGCACCGAGTACGACATGGAGATGCTGCGCGAGATGGGCTTCTGCTCAGGCATCGAGAACTACTCGCGCATCCTCGACGGCCGCGCGCCCGGCGAGGCCCCGCACGCGCTGCTCGACTTCTTCCCGTCCGACTTCCTCACGTTCATCGACGAGTCGCACAACACCGTGCCGCAGCTGCGCGGAATGTACGAGGGCGACCGCTCGCGCAAGATGGCCCTGATCGAGCACGGCTTCCGGCTGCCGTCGGCGGCCGACAACCGGCCGCTGCGCCTTGAGGAGTTCCTCGAGCGCGTGGGGCAGATCGTGTTCGTGTCGGCCACGCCCGGCAAGTTCGAGCAGGACAACTCGTCGCGCGTGGTGGAGCAGATCATCCGGCCCACGGGGCTCATCGACCCCGAGGTGGAGGTGCGGCCCACCGAGAACCAGGTGGACGACCTGATGGGCGAGATCCGCAGGCGCGTGGACGCCGACGAGCGCGTCATCGTCACCACGCTCACCAAGCGCATGGCCGAGGACCTCACCGACTACCTGGTGGACGCCGGCATCCGCGCGCGGTACCTGCACAGCGACATCGACGCCATCGAACGCATCAGGGTGGTGCGCGACCTGCGTCTGGGCGAGTTCGACGCGCTGGTGGGGGTCAACCTGCTGCGCGAGGGGCTCGACCTGCCCGAGGTGACCCTGGTGGCCATCCTCGACGCCGACAAGGAGGGCTTCCTGCGCGGGCAGACGGCCCTCATCCAGACCATCGGCCGCGCCGCTCGAAACGTCAACGGGCGCGTGATCATGTACGCCGACCGCGAGACCGAGGCCATGCGCGTGGCCATCGGCGAGACCAACCGCCGCCGCGAGATCCAACAGGCGCACAACGAGGCCAACGGCATCACGCCGGCGTCCATCAGCAAGGGCGTCAGCGACATCGTGGAGTTCCTCGGCCTCACCGGCGGCGGGGGGCGCAAGCGCAAGCGCAAGGACAAGGCGGTGCCCGAGGGCGCATCGATCGAGGAGATCCGCCGCGTGATGGTGCAGGTGGAGCAGGAGATGATGGAGGCGTCGGAGGAACTGCGGTTCGAGCAGGCCGCCGACCTGCGCGACCGCCTCGCCGAACTGCGCGAGGCGCTGGGGGACGCCTGATGGCCGACGAGCCGCGCGACATCCCCGAAGACCTGCAATGGAAGTCGCTGGCCGCGCCGGGGCTCGATGAGGACGACATCTTTGCGGCCATTCTGGGCCTTCCGGGCACCGGTGCGTTCTGGGGCGATGGCCGTCCGTCGCCGTACGCGCCATCGCAGCCGGAGTGGAGCGAGGACGACGACCGCCGTCGCAGGCGCGAGGAGATCCTGCGGAAGTGGGACCCTCAGCCCGAGTGAGTCACCGGGAGTGAGAATCATTCCCATTTAGGCTAGCCTCACCCCATGCGTCGCCCCGGGCCCATTGCCGCTGTCGTGCTGGTGCTCGCCTGCGTGGTGGGCATGCTGGCGCTGTCGGGGTGCGGGGAGGGCAGCGGGTCGGTGGCCGGTGGACGGCCGGTGATCGTGGTGACCACCCCGGTGCTGGGATCCGTGGTGCGGCAGGTGGTGGGAGACGCCGCCGATGTGCAGGTGCTCATGCCGAATGGCGCCGACCCGCATGAGTGGCGCCCGTCGGCCAGGGATGTGGCCGCGCTCGACCATGCCGACCTGATCGTTGAGAACGGTCTGGGCCTTGAGGGCGGCCTCACCAACGCGATTCAGCAGGCACGTGACGACGGCGTGCCGGTGTTCACCGCCACCGACCACGTGTCGGTGCGCCGCGTGGGCGCGGGGGAGGGGGGCGCGAGCACCGACGCCGACCGCCAGGCCGGCGCGCTCGATCCGCACTTCTGGACCGACCCCCTGGCCATGCGGCAGGTTGTGCTGGCGCTGCCGCCCGCGGTGAAGTCCGCCACCGGCCTTGACGTGCAGGCCGGCGCGGCTGCCGAAGCGGCACGGCTCGCCGGGCTGAGCCGTGCGGTGGGCGCCGCGCTCGCACGCGTGCCCGCCGGGCAGCGCGACATCGTCACCGGCCACGAGTCGCTGGGCTACTTCGCCGATCGCTACGGGTTCCGCATCATCGGCGCGGTCACGCCGTCGCTCTCCACGGGTGCCGAGGCCTCCGCATCGCACGTGGCCGACCTGGCCGCCGCAGCCCGCGCGCACCACGCCTGCGTGGTGTTCGGCGAGGTGGGCACCCCGGCCGCCGTCACCGAGGCGGTGGCATCTGAGGCGGGCACCCGTGTGGTGGAGCTGTCAACGCACGCCCTGCCGGCCTCGGGTGGGTACGACGCCTTCGTCACGGGTATCGCCACGGCGGTGGCCGACGGGCTGCGGAGATGCGCGTGAACATCCTCACCGACCCCTTCGTGCAGAACGCCTTCATGCAGCGGGCGCTGCTCGCCGGGATCCTGGTGGCCATCGCCACCGGGGTGGTGGGCACGCTCATGGTGCTGCGGGGAATGGCGTTCCTCGGTGACGCCCTGGCGCACGGCGTGCTGCCGGGCATCGCTGCCGCGCTGCTCATCGGCATCCCGTCGTTCGTCGGTGCGCTGGTCGGCGCTGCCGTGATGATCGGGGGCG
>CANGAY010000160.1 GCA_947451735.1 Actinomycetota bacterium | reverse complement strand
GAGCACCCGCGCCAGCACCTTCACGTCGTACTGCTCGTGGGCGGCAAGCGCCATGCCCATGGGCCAGGGCTCGAACGGGTTGAGGATGATCATGGTCCAGTCGATCTCGTCGCCGTAGTTCTCGAGGCAGCCGATGAGGTCGAGCGTGAAGCCGTTGGCGGGGCCGGGGGCCACGCCGATCATGGTCGCGTAGCCCTCGTCGCGCAGATCGGTCATGGCCTTCCACACCACGTCGCTGGTGTACCCGATGCGATCGGGGTTGTGCAGGAAGACCAGATCGGCGTGATCCTGCCCGAGGCGCTCGAGGCTCTTCTCCATGGCCATGAACAGGTAGTCGCGGTACTCGTCGGGTCCCCGCAGGTCCGGGTCGGTGAACCGCGGGTAGCCGCTGGAACCCCTGCGCACGCCGTTGTAGAAGTCGTGCCCGATGGTCGCGACCAGATTGAACGAGTCGCGGGGCAGCCCCTTGATGGCGCGGCCGACGATGGCGTCGCCCTCGCCCTCGGCGTACACATCCGCCGTCACGATCGTGTTGATGTCGTCGCCGGGGCGCAGCAGCGCCTCCAGACGCGCGTCGTCGAGCGGTTCGCCGAAGTGCATCACCCGGCCCCCGCTCCATCCCCCGATTGCCGTGTGTCCGATTTCAGCCATACCGGGATTGTCCCACCCGCCGCCGCCCCGCGCCGGGCCATTCGTCCCGGTCAGGGTTGCGCGACGACCCTCAGCGCCTCGCCCACCGCGTGCACCTCGTCGCCGTCGTGCAACTGCCGGCCCCGGCGGGCCTCGGGCTGCCCGTTGACCGTCACGCCGTCCTCGAGAATGGCCTTCACGTCACCGCCCCCGGCAGCGAGGTCGGCGAGTTTGAGCAACTGCCCCAGACGGATCATGTCGCCGCGGATGGTGATCTCACGCATTGCTCCACGCTAGCGTCATGGGCCGATGGACACCGCTCCGAACGCACCCCGCATGCCCCGCGGCGCCCGATGGATCCTCGCCGCGCTGGCGCTGGCCGCCAGCGTTGCCCTGGGCGTGGTGATCGCCGGCGCCACCGGCGGTGTGTCGGATGTGTGGGGTGGCTACGACGAGGCACTGCGCCGCGTGACCGACGACCCCTGGTGGACCCTGTGGGTGTTCCCCGGTGTGCTGGTGGGCGCATTGCTCGCCATCGGCGTGCTGGCATCGCCCGCCCGCACCCAGCCACGACCGCTGCGACGTCGCCATCTGTGGTTCCTGTGGACCGGAGTTGCGGTGGGCGTGCTGTCGCTGTGCGCGCCGATCGCCACCATCGCCCAGGGCGGCCTGCTCGAGGCGCACATGTTCCAGCACGTGCTGCTGGGGGCGCTTGCACCCGTGCTCATCCTGCTGGGGGTGTCGCCTGCGGCGCGGGGAACGCGTGAGCGCCGCCGCGTGCTGGCGGTGCTGCTGCACCCCGTGGTGGCCTTCGCCATCTGGCTCGGCAGCACGATCCTGTGGATCGTCCCCGACGTGCATCACGAGGTACTGGCGCGCCCCGCGCTGTGGGTGGTGCAGCAGGTGGCGGTGTTCCTCGCCGGCATCGCGCTGTGGGCGCCCATCACCGACCGCATCGTCGATCCACCCGAGTGGTTTCGCACCGGTGCGAAGTGCGCGGAGCTCATCGTGGTGTGGTTCACCGGCATCGCCCTGGCCAACCTGTTCTGGTTCTCCGGCTCGCCGCTGTACGTGGGCCACTCGGCCGGTGCGGAGGCGTGGGGCATCTTACCCATTCAGGACCAGGCGAATGCGGGCACCATCATGGCGCTGGCCCACTGCGCCATCACCTTCGTGGCCATCGGCATCCTGTTCTTCCGCCACGCATCGGAGCGCGGCCTGGAGCAGCGGCTGATGGAGGCCGGCGTGCCGGAGCACACCGTGCGGGCCGCCACATTCGACGGCACGCTGCATCAACTGGCCGACCGCACCGGCATCGCCGTGAAGACCCGCACCGGGCTCGACTGATGCCCGCGGGCAGGGTTCGCCTTGCGGACCGGGAAATACCGATCGCTACGCACCAATCACAAGGAGCACGCCCGCATGGGCACTGATTCCCTCAACGACCTCAAGCAGTCGAGCACGGCCCTCATGATCGCGGGCATCCTCGGCATCATCGTCGGCATCATCGCCATCGCCGTTCCGGCAGTGGCCTCGGTGAGCGTCGCCATCCTCGTCGGCATCGTCGTCATCATCGCCGCTGTCGGCTGGCTCATGGCCGCCTTCCAGAGCAGCGCCACGGCGGGCTGGAAGATCACCGGCGGAATCCTCGCCATCCTCCTGCTCATCGGTGGATTCTGGATTCTGTTCAACCCGATCGAGGCCACCATCGGCCTCACCGCGGTCATCGCGGTGGTGTTCATCGTGATGGGCGTCGTGCGACTGGGCACCGCCATCACCCACCGCGGCGGCGAGGGTGCAGCCCTCATCGGCTTCGGTGGCGTGCTCGCCATCATCATCGGCATCCTCATCGCCTCGAGCTTCCCGAGCTCCGCCGCGTGGGCCATCGGCCTGCTCGTCGGAATCCAGTTCCTGTTCGACGGCATCGGCCTGGTGTTCCTCGCGTCCAGCATCAAGGGCGCAGCGAAGGCCGCCGGCAACTAGCAGCCGCCAAAACCCGCAGTTCCGAGCGGATGGCCATTCTTTGGTGGCCATCCGCTCGCGTTTTGGCATATACCCACCGATTTTCTGACCCCGCTGGGTTGCCGCCCCCTCCCCACGCTGCTTTCATCGGCGACGTGGTCGTTCCCCATCGCGCCGTCCAGCGCGCACCACGCCCCGCCGTGTTCGACAGCCTGGGAGAGAGATGACCATCACCGTGCAGGCCCCGCCTGTGTCCGCCGCCGAAGCGCGCGTGCTGCTCGACGCGTCGTCCGACCGCACCAGCACCGGGCTCCGCAACCGCGCCCTCATCGCGCTGCTGTGGCGGGTGGGCGTGCGCCCCGGCGAGGCGCTCGCGCTGGCCGTGTCGGAGATCGCGCTCGACGAGGGCACCATCTCGGTGGGCGACCGCGTGGTGGGTGTCGACCCGGTGGCCGAGTCCGAGATCCGCGCGTGGCTGGCCCGGCGCGACGAGCTGGGTCTTCCCGGCCAGGGCCCGTTCATCTCCACCCTCCGCGGCAAGCCCCTGAGCCAGGCCTACGTGCGCGAGCTGCTTCCACGCCTCGCCGAGCGGGCGGGACTTGCCACCCGCGTGCACGCGATGGGCCTCCGCTACGCGTG
>CANGAY010000159.1 GCA_947451735.1 Actinomycetota bacterium | reverse complement strand
CTACCAGGTGCGGGTGCTCATGTCGTCATCGCGGGGCATGGGCACCGCGTCGACGACCATCATCATGCCGTGATGGCACACACCTTCCCCCTGCGCACCGCGCGCTGGTCGAACATCCTCCTCATGAACCGGCCCGACCGGATGGAGGCCACCGTTGACGACGCGCACGTATCGATCCACATGGGCTGGCTCGGGCATGCCGAGATCCCGCTCGACGCCATCGCGCGCATCGACGGCTACCGGTGGCCCTGGTGGGCCGGCTACGGCGTGCGCATTGCCAAGGGCATGGTGGCGTTCGTCGCCACACCCGGGGCTGCCACGCTGATCGAGCTGACGCGCAAGATCAGCGTGCACGCACCCGCGCACTGGGAGACCCAGCGCATCGTGGTGGCAGTGGCCGACCCCGGGGGCTTCGCCGCGGCCGTGGCCGAGGCGCGCCGCGGGACGCCGGAGGGCTAGCCCAGGATCTCGACCGCGACGAGCTTGTTGCCGTCGGGGTCGTAGAACTCGAGCGACAGGGCGCCGCCCATGTCCTCCACCACGTCCTTCTGCACGCCGGCGTCGCCGAGCACCTGCTCGAACGCGCGCACATCGGACACCTTGAACGACACCGTGGCGCCGCCCTGATGCGGCGGCGTGGCCAGCTCGCCGAACAGCCCCAGCTCGGTGCCGCCCACGGTGAACTGCGCCCAGTCGTTGCCGGCGCGGTTGCTGAGCTCGAGCCCGAGGACGCCCTCATAGAAGGCAACGGAGCGGTTCATGTTGCACACCCCGTAGAACACGACATCAACGCCCTCGATCAGCCCCATCGCGCATCCGCTCCCGGTCCCGCCGCCCCCGTCGGGGGCGGTCACGGGGCGATGCTACCCGGGTGCGCCGGGCAGGGGTACGATCACCCGCGCATGAGCCGAGACCGGGGATAGCGCATGGCCATTCGCCGGCGCAGGCAGGAGCGCCTCGAGCGCGTGGTGGGCGTCCCCGGCCTGTGGGCCACCGCCTACGGCAATGTCGGCTCGTCCATCTACTACGCGCTGGGCCTGGTGGCGGCATACGCCCTGGGGCTCACGCCGCTCGTGTTCCTGTTCGCCGGCCTCATCTTCGCCGCGACCGCCGTCACCTACACCGAGGGCACGGCGCTCTTCCCCGAGGCCGGTGGCTCATCGTCCTTCGCGCGCCACGCCTTCAACGAGGGCGCCGCCTTCGGGGCGGCATGGGCGCAGATGCTCAACTACATCATCACCATCGCCATCTCGGCGTTCTTCGTGCCCCACTACCTGGGTGTGTTCTGGGCGCCGCTGCGCGACAACCCGTGGGACATCATCGCGGGTATCGGCGTGGTGCTGCTGCTCGCCCTCATCAACACCGTGGGCATCAAGGAGGCGGCCAAGCTCAACATCGGCCTGGCCCTGCTCGACCTGGGCACCCAGCTCATCCTCGTGGTGGTGGGCCTGTTCATCCTGTTCTCGCCCACCACGCTGTGGGACAACATCGTGTGGGGCATCGCCCCGTCGTGGACCGATGTGATCATCGGCGTCACCCTCGCGATGATCGCCTACACGGGCATCGAGACCGTGTCGAACATGGCGGAGGAGGCACAGGTGCCCGAGCGCACCATCCCGGCTTCCATCCGCGCCACGGTGCTGACGGTGCTGGTGATGTACGCGCTCATCCCGGCCGTGGCGCTGTCGGCACTGCCGGTGACCCAGCAGCCCGACGGCACGTACTCCACCCAGCTCGGCACCACGTACGCCGGCGACCCCATTCTGGGCCTCGTCGACCAGTTCGGCCTCACGGGCGTGTGGCTCAGCCTGCTGCGCGGGTTCGTGGGCATCCTCGCCGCCACCATCCTGATCATCGCCACCAACGCCGGAGTCATCGGCGTGTCGCGGCTCACCTACTCGATGGGCCACTACCGCCAGGTGCCGTCGGTCATCAGGAAGCTGCATCCACGGTTCAACACGCCCTACGTGGCCATCTTCATCTTCTGCTTCATCGCCGCACTTGTGATGATCCCGGGGCAGGCCGACTTCCTCTCGAACCTCTACGCGTTCGGCGCGATGCTGTCGTTCACCATCGCGCACCTGGCCATCATCTGGATGCGCTGGAAGTCGCCCGAGTACAAGCGCCCGTGGCACGGCAAGCCCAACATCCCGTTCCGCGGACGCAGCATCCCGTTGTTCGCCATCTTCGGCATCCTCGGAACGGGTGGCGCGCTGGTGGCCGTGCTCATCCTGCGCCCCGACGCCCGGTGGGTGGGCATCGCGTGGATGGCGCTCGGCTTCGCCATGTACCTGGCGTACCGCAAGAAGATCAACGCGCCATGGACGCAGACGGTCACCCTCGAGCGCACCGCGCCCATCGCCGAGGTGGACATCGCGTACACCAACATCCTCGTGCCAATCGTGGCCACCGAGGCGTCTGAGGAGATGATGGTGACCGCCGGCAAGCTGGCGGCCGACACCAACGTGAAGATCGAGGCCATCAACGTGGTGGAGGTGCCGGTGGAGCTGCCGCTCGAGGCCCGCATGCCGCGTGAGGAGCGGGCGGCCGAGGAACTGCTGGCGCACGCCCGGGCCATCGCCGAGGAATACGGCGCCGAGGTGGTCACCCGCACCATCCGCGGCCGGCAGGCGGGCCGCGCAATCGTGGACGAGGCGCGCGCCGTGGATGCCGAGGTCATCATGATGGGCGTGGCGGCCAGGCGGCGCGCGGGCGACCGCATCTTCGGGCGCACCGTCGACTACGTGCTGCACCACGCACCATGCCGGGTGGTGGTCTCAAGCGATCGCCGCGCGCCGGGCAAGGGCGCGGTGGCGGCACTCGGCGCCGCGGCCTCAACCGCCGTCTCAGGACTCCGAAACCGTGGTTCCGGCACCGAAGAGCGGTGATCATCACCAGATCTTCACCTTCGGCGTAACACGCCGGCGCGGCGGTCGTGACCGTCGTCACGAACCCCCACCCGCTTGTGACAGTACGGGTTTCGGGGCACAGAAACGCCCGATCTGACGGGCATTTCCCGGGGGTACTTTGTGCGCCCCCGCACATATTGACGGACCTCGGGCACCCCTTTAGCGTCGTCGGTGAATGAAGGACGACCGCCGAAATCCGCTGCTCCGAACCCGTGACGGGCGCGCCCTGCTGCTGACGCAGGCCGCGCACGCGCTGGCCCAGGGCATGATGACCGTGATCATCCCGTGGCTCATCCTCGAGCACGGTGGATCGCTGTCGCAGGCCGCCGTGGGCT
>CANGAY010000158.1 GCA_947451735.1 Actinomycetota bacterium | reverse complement strand
GACGGGTTGTCTCGTCCGAAACCGCAATACCGGGGAGCCCGCCGATGCCCATCATCGCACCACGGGCGTGTTCGAGGACCACCACGCCCCCCGGTGCCAGCACCGCTGCCACGGCCGCACCGAGGTCTGCGGCGATGTCGGGCAGCAGGTCGTAGGGCGGATCGATGAGCACAAGATCGAACGATGCGCCCGCCTCCGCCTCGGCCCGGAGGGCCTCGCGCCAGCCACGCTGCACCACACGAAGGCGGTCGCCCAGTGCCAGCGCATCGGCGTTGGTGCGGATGGCGCGCACGGCCGCGCGGTCGCGATCCACCGCCACCGCCGAGGCCGCGCCGCGCGAGATGGCCTCCATGCCCAGGGCGCCGGTGCCGGCGAACAGGTCGAGCACCGCCTCGCCGCCCAGCGGGCCGAGGATTGCGAACAGCGACTCGCGCACGCGGTCGGATGTGGGACGCGTGCCCGTGCCCGGTGGCGCCACCAGTCGTCGTCCGCGGAACTCCCCGGCCACGATGCGCATCAGGCGTCCAGCAGCCGGGGCATGTCGGGGAACGCACGTCGCACCGCGTGCGCCAGCAGCGTGTGCTCGGGGTCGGCCAGGTGCGGGTCGCGGCGCAGCGTGGCACGCGCCACCTGCCGCGCCTGCGCAAGCGTGCGGCGGTCGCGCGACAGCCGCGCGAACCGCAGATCGGTGGGCCCCGACTGACGCAGGCCCATGATGCTGCCCTCGCCCCGGATGTCCAGGTCGATGTCGGCGAGCCGGAAGCCGTCGTTGGTCTGCACCAGGGCCTCCAGCCGGCGCATGCCCTCCTCTGCCGTCGGCTCGGCGAACACCAGGCACTGCCCCGGGAACTCCCCACGCCCCACGCGCCCCCGCAACTGGTGCAACTGCGCCAGGCCGAAGCGGTCGGCGTCCTCGATGAGCATGACCGTGGCGTTGGGCACGTCAATGCCCACCTCCACCACGGTGGTGGCCACCAGCACGTCGGTCTCGCCCGCGGCGAATGCCGCCATGGCCGCCCGGCGCTCGTCGGGCTTCATGGCGCCGTGGGCCAGGCCCACACGGAAGTCGCTGAACGCCCCGTCGCGCAGGCGCGCGAACTCGGCGGTGGCCGATCGGGCCCGGATACCCGACTCGCCGTCCTCCACCAGCGGGCAGATCACGTACGCCTGCCTGCCGCGGCGCAGTTCGGCGCGCACGTCGTCGTAGGCCATCTCGCGCTCGGCGTCGCGCACCCACCGGGTGGCGATGTCGCTGCGCCCGGGCGGACGCCCGCGAATTGACGACACCCGCAGGTCGCCGTACGCCGTGAGCGCCAGCGTGCGCGGGATGGGCGTGGCGGTCATGTACAGCAGGTGGGCCGATGCGCCGTCGTCCACCGACTGGTCGGCAAGCGCCTGGCGCTGTTCCACGCCGAACCGGTGCTGCTCGTCAACCACCACGAGCCCCAGGCGATGGAAGGTGACACTGCCCATGAGCAGCGCCTGCGTGCCCACCACCACCTGCGCGGTGCCCGTGGCCACCGCCATCTCGCGCCGCTCGCGCTCGGCCTTCGGCACGTTGCCGGTGATGAGCACGGGCTGGATTCCCGCTGGCGCCAGCATGGCGTCGAGGGTGCGCAGGTGCTGCTCGGCCAGCGTCTCGGTGGGCACCAGGATGGCGGCCTGCGCACCGGCCTCCACGGCCTGCGCGCAGGCGAGTGCCGCCACCACCGTCTTGCCGGCGCCCACCTCGCCCTGCAGCAGGCGGCGCATGGGCTGGTCACGGGCGATGTCGCGCGACACCTCCCGCGCCACGCGCTCCTGCTCGCGGGTGAGCGTGAACGGCAGTGCCGCGCGCACCGCACCCGAGATCTCCCCAGTGCCCCGCAGCGCAGGCGCGCGGCGCGCGGTCTCCTCGTGCCGGCGCACGGCGATGAGGCCCAGCTGCAGCACCAGCAGTTCCTCGAAGGCCAGGCGGCGGCGCGCCGACCGCGGCTCGCGCGCGTTGCGCGGGAAGTGCAGGGCGGCCAGGGCGTCGGCACGCGTGCCCACCTTCACGCGGGCGCGCATCCACGAGGGCAGCACCTCGGGGGCCGATGCCGCATACGGGCGCGCCGCATCAACCATCTCCCGAAGCCGGCGGGCGGGCAGGGCCTCGGTGGCCGGATACACGGGCACCATGCCCTCGGTGTGAATGCCCTCCGACGACGACGCGCCCAGCACCTCGTGCGCCTTCACGGTGATCTGCCGATCGGGGCGAAGCCGCACCTGCCCACGGATCATCAGCTCGTCACCGGGCTCCAGCACCCCGGCCAGATACGCCTGGTTGAACCACACGGCCGAGATGGACCCCGTGGCGTCGTGCACCTTGGCGCGCACGATCTTGAGGCCCCGGCGGCGCGTGGGGATGACGCGGATGGACTCGAGCACCACGCGCACCGTGGCCTCCTCGCCATCGGTGAGGCCCGCCACGGGCCGTGCGCTGTCGTAGGCCAGGTACCGTGACGGCAGGTGCTCGAGCAGTGCCCCCAGGTCGCCGATGCCGATTGCGGCCGCGCGATCGGCCGTCGCAGTGCCCACGCCGGGCAATTCGGTGAGCGGCGCATGCCACCAGCGGGCACCCGGGCGGTGCGGCTGTGCGGCCGCATCGGCACCCACCGGCGCCACGCCGAATGCGTCGCCGGGCACGCTCACGCTGGCACTCCGGGCCGCGTTGTGGCATCGTGCCCGGGTCGCGGCAGGGAATGCCGCATCACACGTCCCACTATCTGAGGTATTCGGTCGACATGGCGAAGGTCTGCAGCTCCTGCGGCAAGGGTCCCTCCTTCGGGAACAACCGCAGTCACTCCATGCGTGCGACGTCCCGTCGTTTCGACCCGAACCTGCAGAAGGTGCGCATCATCGTCGGCGGCACGCCGACCCGCGCCTACGTCTGCACCCGCTGCCTGAAGGCCGGCAAGGTGCAGAAGGCCGTCTCCGGCGCCTAGGACCGGCCTGCCCCTCCCGGGCCACTCGCCCGGGCGGACGCCAGCAGGTTGATCATCGCGACGGCTGCATCTGCGGCCTCGTCGCCCTTGTTCCCCTTGTCGCCTCCGGCGCGGGCCTCCGCCTGCAGCAGGGTGTCGCAGGTGAGGATGCCGAAGGCGCAGGGCACCCCGGTGTCGAGCGACACACGCATGAGGCCATGCGCGGCGGCATCGCACACGTACTCGAAGTGGGCCGTCTCGCCGCGGATGACCGCTCCCATGGCCATCACCGCGTCGTAGCGACCGGTGATGGCGAGCG
>CANGAY010000157.1 GCA_947451735.1 Actinomycetota bacterium | reverse complement strand
GTCACCACATACGACCGTCCCGTCGGCACCGCCGATGGCTGCGGCGGGGGAAGTGCCCGGTATCGTCAGCGCGTGCGTATCTCCTCACTTCTGCTCGCCGGTACCGCGGCGCTCGTCCTGACCGTGCCCACCGCCGCCCTTGCGCAGGAGGCCACGCCGCCGACCGGCGACCCGGCCGCGCAGCCCGCTCCGGACCCTGCGGCCACCACACCCGATCCCACGGCCACCACGCCCACCACCCCCACCACGCCCACGTGGCCCGATCTGCCACCCACCCGGCTGAAGCCGCCCACGGCCACCACATCGTGGGTTGCGCGTCTGCTGGTGACCACGCCCATCCGCCGTCAGCCGGGCCCCGGGGGCAAGGCCTTCAAGTTGCTGCAGCCCATCGCGCCGCTCGGCGCCGGGCCGGTGTGGCTGGAGGTGCGCGGCGTGAAGGACGTGCGCGGCACCCGCTGGGTGAAGGTGCTGCTGCCGCAGCGCCCCAACGGCACCGCCGGCTGGGCACGCGCCGATGACTTCTCGTTCAGCGAGATCCACTCACGCATCGACATCGACCTGAGCGCGCGTCATCTCACCGTGCTGCGGTCGGGCAAGCGGGTCGCGCAGTTCCGCATCGCGGTGGGTGCGCCCACCACGCCCTCGCCCACCGGCACGTTCGCCATCGCCGAGGTCATCCCCACGGGCGACCCCAAGGCGTTTCTCGGGCCCATCGTCATGCCGCTCACGGCGTTCAGCAATGCACTCAATGAGTTCGCGGGTGGCAACGGCCGGGTGGCCATTCACGGCACCAGCCTGCCCGAGCTGATCGGCCAGCCGGTGAGCCACGGATGCATCCGCATGCGCAACGCCGACATCCGTCGTGTGGCGCACATCGTGAGCCCCGGATCGCGTGTGGTGATTCACCAATAACGTCACATTCCGCGCGCCATGCGTGCGGAATCGCCGCCTAGCGTGGCGCGTGTGGACGACCCCGCCCAGTTCCCGGATGCCAGTTACCACGAGGCCGTGTGCCTGCTGGTGCACGGCGACGAACAGGGCGCCCGGCGGAGCATCGAGGAGGGGCTGGCCCGGGCCTCGGGTGCCCAGCACGCGGTCACCCGCGCGTGCCTTGGCGACCTGGCCGCGCAGCTCGACGGCGAGGCGGCGCTCGCCCGCCTGGCCCGTCGCACCCCGGGTCCGGCGGGCTGGCTGGCCAACCCCGATGCACTGGCCAGATCGGTGGTGGCGCTCGGCCGCGCGCACCTGGTGGAGGCAGTCATCGAGGAGATCGCGCACCTCATGCCCGAGGACCAGCTGATGGGGCTCGTAGCGGCCGCCCACGAGGCGCACACGCCGGCCTGCCACGACCTGCTGGTGGCCATGGGCTCGGTGGTGGAGGGCGCCCCCGGGCGGTTGGCCACCGTGCTCACCGAGCAGGTGCCGGCGTCGGAGCCGTGCATGGACGCCCTGCGCGCGCAGGTGCCCGTGGCGGCGTGGTCGTCCGAGCCCCCCGGCGCGCCGGGTCAGCAGCAGGTGATCATCGCGGCGGGGCGCGACGCCGGTCGCGTGGCGCCCGTGGTGGCCATCATCCGCCACGAGGGCGTGGGCGGCGTGCTGGACGACGCCTTCGCGCTGCCCGACATGATCCCGGCCCGCCTGGCCCGCGAGGTGCTCGACCCCATGACCGACGCGGGTCTGTCGCCCGATCCGCTGGGGGTGCGCGACGCGGCCGAGGTGGTGTACCACGCCCTGCTGGCCGCGCTTGATGCCGGTGCCGACATCCCCTCTGCCGCGTACCAGCCGGTTGCGGCCCGGCTGCGGCGCGCGCTGGTGGAGGATATTCCGCCTGCTTCCCATGGATCCGGGGAAATGCCCTGCATGGGCTAGAATGGCCGCATGTCTGACGCGCTTCCGCCTGATCTCAACGCAGCCCTCGACGGTATTGACCCCAAGATGCGGGGTCAGCTTGAAGAGGCACTCGCACCCGTGATGTCCGACCTTGGGCCGCGCGAGGTGGCGGTGCTGCTGCGGCTGGTGGATGGCATCAAGGGCGGGGCGTCGGTGCCCGAGCTCAACGCGTTCGTGCGCCTGCTGCCTGTCACGGTGAGCCGCGTGGTGCAGCCCGTGGTGGAACCGGCCGAGGTCAAGTAGCCGCCCCACGCGCGCTACCGTCGCGCGTGATGACGCGATCGGTTCCCTTGGGCATAGTCACCGCGCTCGTCGCCACGTCGGCGGCGTCGGCCATCGGGCTCGCCCCGGTTGGCCACGGCTTCGACGGTGCGCTGTACGTGGCGCAGGCCCCCGGCGAGCAGCGCCTGCTGGTGGTCACGCAGTCGGGCGTCATCCGGCCCATCACGTCGAAGGGCACGCCCGGGAAGCCCTGGCTCGACATCCGCGGTCGCGTCGGGTCGAGAGGCATTGAGCAGGGCCTTCTGGGCCTGGCCTTCGCCCCCGACTTCGCCACGTCGGGCCGCTTCTACGTCGACTACACCGACCTGAAGGGCGACACCCGGGTTGTGGAGTTCCGAACCAGACCCAACGCCGCTCGCGTCAACCCCCGCACCGCGCGCGTGGTGCTGGCCCAGCACCAGCCCTACCCCAATCACAACGGCGGCAACCTGCAGTTCGGGCCCGACGGCATGCTGTACATCGGCTTCGGCGATGGCGGAAGCCAGAAGGACCCCGACAACAACGGCCCCAACCCCTCCACGTGGCTCGGCAAGATCCTGCGAATCGACGTGACGCGCCGCGACCCTGGGCTGGGCTACGCCATTCCCGCCGGCAATCCGCTGGCGGGCGCCGCCGAGGGCCGCCCCGAGATCTGGGCCATCGGGCTGCGCAACCCGTGGCGGTTCACGTTCGACCGCACCACCGGCGACATGTGGATCGGCGACGTGGGGCAGAACGCGGTGGAAGAGGTTGACCACGCGCCCGCCGGAGTGGGCGGCCTCGACTTCGGCTGGAGCAGGCGCGAGGGCACCGACGACATGAAGGGCGGCCCGCGCAGCCCTACCGAGACCGACCCCGTCACGCAGTACCGGCACGACGACGGGGGCTGTTCGGTGACCGGCGGGTACGTGCTGCGGGGCGGACGGGTGCCGGCGCTCGAGGGGCAGTACGTATTCGGTGACTGGTGCACGGGCAGGACCTGGGCCATCCCGGCGGACGGCTCGGCCCCGAAGCGCGAGATCACGTCGCAACTCGGTCGCCTGCCCGGCCTCACGTCGTTCGGCGAGGATCGCGCGGGCAACGTGTACGTGGTGACCGCGAAGACGGTGAAGCGCATCAAG
>CANGAY010000156.1 GCA_947451735.1 Actinomycetota bacterium | reverse complement strand
CCGGCCCCTACGACGCCACCTTCGCCACCCTCATGCTGGGGGCACTGGTGGCCACGGTGGTGGCGGTCACGCTCACCGCGCGTGCACTCGGCTTCTCGCCGTGGCGACAGGCGATCGCGGGCGGGGTCGTGGCCCTCTCCCCGCTGCTGCTGGGCCACCTGCTCACCAGCCGCTTCGACCTGGTGCTGGCCGCGCTCATCGCGTGGATGCTGTGGGCGGCCGTCACCGACCGCTGGACACTGGCCTGGGTGTTCCTGGCCGTCGCGATCCTGGTGAAGCTGGTGCCGCTGGCCTTCATCCCCGTGCTGCTCATCGTGCACTGGCGCCGGCACGGATGGCCGTCGGTGGCGCGCGGTGCGGCCTGGTGTGCGGGAATCGTGGCCGTGGTGGTGGTGCCCCTGCTCATCGCGGCACCACATGGCATGTGGGGCACCATCGCGTACCACCTCGACCGCCCCCTGCAACTCGAGTCGACGGGGGCGGCCTACCTCATGAGCCTGCGCATCACGGCGGGCGCCAACCTGGCGGTGGAGAGTTCGTTCGGCTCGCAGGGGCTCTCGGGCGAGAACCCGCAGTACGTGGCGAACATCAGCACCATCGTGCTGGTGGCGCTGATCGCGCTCATCGCGTGGCAGGTATGGCGCATGGTGCAGCGCAACACGGCGGCCACCGATGCCGCCATCCTGGTATCGGGCATCGCCGCCACGTGCCTCGCGCTGCTGGTCGCGGGCAAGGTGCTCTCGCCGCAGTTCCTCGTGTGGATCCTCCCCGGGGCCGTGCTCATCACCGGCCGATACGGAAAGGCCGCCATCGCAGTGGCGGTGGCGGCGCTGCTGATGACCCAGGCGTACTTCCCGGTGCTCTACTGGTACATCGTGGCGCTGCAGACGCCCGAGATGCTGCTGCTCATCACGCGTGACGTGCTGCTCATCGTGCTGCTGGCCCTCTGCTGGCCCCGGCAGGCAGTGGCCGACGGTGCCCCCGCACCCCTGGATGAGACACCCGTTGCGGATGTGCCACCGGAGCAGGTGCAGACCGCCTGAGGGCCAATCACGCCTAGCGTGACCGTCCCGATGAAGACGCCCCTTGCCATTGCCGCCGCATGCGCCACCCTCGCCCTGGGTGTGGCCGGCGCGTCGGCCACGCCGGTGAATCCGGTGACCAGCCCAATCTCGGTCGTGGTGCCCACCTCGGCGCTCACGCCCACGACCGTTCGCGTCACCCGCGTGAGCGATGGCGTGGTGGTGGCCACCCTGCCGCCGGTGCCCGTGTCACCCACGGCCACGACCGTCACCCAGGTGTGGAACGGCGGGCGCGGCACCGGTGGCACCGCCCAGGTGCTTCCCGACGGCGACTACCGGCTGGATGCCACGCTCGGCGACGGCACGGTCGTCGCAGTCACACCACCGCTGGTGACGCTCGACACCACCGTGCCGAACGTGGTGCTGAGTCCGAAGGCGCCGACCGTGCCGTACGTGGCGCCCAAGGGCATTCCGTTGAAGACCGACCCCACGGCACAGGTTCGCGCCGTGGTGCGACGCCCGGGTCCTGACGGCGAGGTGCTGGCCAGCGGCGCATGGAAGCCCGTCACCGACACCCTGCAACTGCCAGCGGTCCTGCGCGCCAACCACATCGTGGGGCTCGTGTCGGTCACCGCCGAGGCGCGTGATGAGGCCGGCAACACGGGCACGAGTGACCCGGTGCTGTGGTCGGTGCGGCCCCCGGGGCGCGGCACCACGGTGGTGACGCACATCAAGACGAACAAGCGCGTGGTGGCCGTGACGGTGGACGACGGCTACGGCCCGTCGCAGGCGCTGCAGATGATCAGCGACGCCCGCGCCGCCGACGTCACCATCACCTTCTGCTTCAACGCCATCAACCAGGCCATGTGGGGCCAGGACTTCCGCGACGCCGTGGCCAAGGCTGTTCAGGACGGCGTGCTCGAGGTGTGCAACCACGGGTACTCGCACACCACGGGCGTGGGCACGAGTGAGGCGTTCGGACGATCGGACCTCTCGCGCAATGCGCCGTGGGACCGCATCGCCGGCTACAGCACCGCCCCCTTCTACCGTCCGCCCTACGGCGCCTACGGGTCGGGCCTGCGCGCCGCCGCCGCCGACGAGGGCTACCGGTACATCCTGCTGTGGGACGTCGACACGAACGACTGGAAGGGTCCGCCGCCCGCGTCGGTCATCACCCAGCGTGCGGTGGGCGGTGCGCACAAGGGATCGATCATCCTCATGCACACCAAGCCCAACACCGCGGCGGCCTTCCCCGACATCCTGCGCGGGCTCAAGGCCAAGGGCCTCCGCCCCGTGGGCCTCTCCGAGCTCTTCTCGGCCGGCCGACCCGGCTGAGCCGCCTCAGCCCGGGGGCTGCTTCACCCGCCCCCAGAGGGGCGCCAGACGTGCCAACTGGTGGGTGGGGGCAACGTCGTCGCTGAGGGGCTCGTGCCCCTCAACCATCCGCGCCAGCGTGCGACCGGTGCGAGCCTCCCAGGGCGCGGCATCGCGTGACAGCGTGCGCCCCAGGGCGGCGGGTGGCAGCGGCCGGTCACTTGCCACCAGCAGCACGTTGCCCGATGTGCGGTGCTCCAGCACGGCGGGCTCGGCGATGAGGGCGACCTCGGGGAACTGCTCGAGCATGCCCGCGGCCATGGCACGCGCCAGCTCCAGCGGCTCCACGTCAATGAGGTTCATGGCGTAGAGCCCGCCGGGCCGCAGCACCCGGCGCACATCGGCCACGAACTCGCGGGTGCAGAGCGCATGGGGGGCCATGAGGCCCACGAAGGCGTCGATCACCACCAGGTCGAGCGCGGCGGCGTCGATGCCGCGCAGCGCCTCGCGCCCATCGCCCACGCGCACGTCCAGCCGCGGCACGTCGTCGAGCGCCAGGTGGTCGCGCGACACCTGCACGATGCCGCCATCGCGCTCCACCACCATCACCCGAGCCCGCTTGCGCGTGGCCACCAGATACCGCGCCAGCGTGCACGGGCCCCCGCCCACCTGCAGGGCATCGAGGCGGTCGCGCTCGGGGAACATGGCGTCCACCACCCCCACCAGATGCCGCAGGTACTCGAACATGATGCGCGTGGGGTCGTCCAGATCAACGTGCGACGCCTCCACCCCATCCATCAGCAGCAACCGCCCGCCGGAATGGTCGCGGTCCTGCCGTATCTCAACCGTCACGAAGTCGGTGGCAATGGGATACGGAGGTGCCGGAGGAATACCCATGAGCAGATGATGCCGCACCCCGGCGTCAGGCACCGGGTGGTGTCAGGCACCGGGTGGTGTCAGGCACCGGGTGGTGTCAGGCACCGGGTGGTG
>CANGAY010000155.1 GCA_947451735.1 Actinomycetota bacterium | reverse complement strand
TTGCATCGCCGTGGTGCTGCGCCTAGCGTTCCTCGGCCGGGCGAGATAGCTCAGCTGGTAGAGCACACGACTGAAAATCGTGGTGTCCCCGGTTCGAGTCCGGGTCTCGCCATGTCGCGCGCCGCACCCCCCAAGGTGCGGCGCGCGTCGTTTTTGCGACGATGCCCCCGTGGACCTCTCAATCGTCATCCCGGCCTACAACGAGGAACGCCGCCTCACGCCCACGCTGGAAGGCTGGCGTACGTGGCTCAACACGTTCGATGGCAGCGCCGAGGTCATCGTGTCGGACGATGGATCGAGCGACGGCACGCCCGGCCTGGTTGAACGCTTCGCGGCGCACGACCACCGGTTCAGGCTCAACCGGCTTCCCGAGAACCAGGGCAAGGGCGGGGCCGTGCGATCGGGCATGCTGGCCGCCACCGGGGCGTACCGCTTCTACGTTGACGCCGACATGAACATCGCGCCGTGGCACGTGGAGCCCGCGCTCGCGCTGCTGGGGTCGGTGGCCGACGTGGTCACGGGCAAGCGCAGCCTGTCGCAGTACGCGAACGCCGAGCAGAGCGCGTCGCGCCTGGCGGCAGGGGCCGCGGTGCAGGTGGCCCGGCGCATTCTGGTGCTGCCGGTCATCAGCGACACGCAGGCGGGCTTCAAGGGATTCACGGCGGAGTGGGCCGAGAAGGTGTTCGCGAAGGCCGTGGTCAACTCGTTCGCGTTCGACATCGAGGTGCTCTACCTCGCGCGTCGCATGGGCGCGCGCATCGCCGAGATGCCGGTGTCGGTGGAGTTCCGTGACGAGTCGACGTTCGACGTGAGCAGGCACCTGCCGCCGTTCATCAGGGACATCTACGGCATCAGGATGAACGCCTGGCGGGGCCGTTACGACTGACGCGCGATGGCGACGACCTCACCGGCCGTCGCCTGCACCCGCTCCTCGGCGCTGTCGCCGTTGACCGCCAGCGACACCAGGCCGTGGCTGTCCACGTAGGCCAGCAGGCCACCCCGCGGCACGTCGGCGAAGGTGCGACCCAGAGTGCCCCGCGTGCGCGTGGCGGTGCTGATGGCCCAGATGCGGTCACCGGCCACCAGGCCCGACGCCATCAGCTGCTCCCACGTGGCCCACAGGGCCAGGTTGCCGAACCGGTCCACCCCCGCCACCAGCGCATCCATCTGGCCATCGAACGCGTTCGGTTCCGGCAGGTGCGGGCGCTCGATGGACGCCAGGTCCACCGTCGGCCCGAGCGCGTCGAGCGGCACGCCCATCGCGAGGTGCGCGGCGGCGGGGGCGAAGATGTCGCGGCCGTGGAACGTGGCCGACACCGGGCGGCGCATGTGGTCCTCGGATGTCACCTCCACCGCCCGCACGGCCGACAGGCGGTCGGCCGCCAGCCCCAGCAGCCCGTTGTCGGGCCCCACGATCACCTTGCCCCACTCGGTCTCGAGCGCCACGGCGCGGCGGGCAGTGCCCACGCCCGGGTCGACCACCGCCACCGTCACCGAGTCGCGCGGCATCAGGCGCACCAGGCGCTCAACCAGCACGGCGCCCCAGCGGATGTCGCCGGCGGGCACGTCGTGGGCCAGATCGATGCGGCCCACGTCTGGCGCGATGGCTGCGGCCACCGCGTGCAGGGCCCCCACATGCTCGGTCTGCGGGCCGTAGTCGGTGAGGAAGCCCAGGGTCATGCCGGCGCCTACCGCTGCTGCGCGGCCAGTTCGAGCACCGCGCGCATGAGCCCGGGGATGTCGTGGTCGTCGGCCTCGGTTGCAACCACGAGCCCCGCCTCACGCGCGGTGTCGGACGTCACGGGGCCGATGGACGCCACGAGCGGGCCGTCAGCCAGGCGGGCGCGCTGGGCGTCGTCGAGCAGCGTCAGGGTGTTGGTGACCGTGGATGACGACGTGAAGGTGATGAGGTCGGCATCGAGCGCGGCCTGCACCACGTCGTCGGCCGGACGCTCGGCCACGGTCTCGTACACCGCCACATCGTCCACCTCGGCGCCGCGGGCCCGCAGGCCGTCGGCCACCAGCGGGCGCGCGTCGCGGGCACGGGCGATGAGCACCCGCCTGCCCTCGACCGGCGTGGCCGCGAGGGCCTCCAGCACGGCCTCGCCCACGAAGCGATCGGGCACCAGATCGGCGCGGATGCCGTGGCCCGCCAGGGCCGTGGCGGTGGCGGGGCCGATGGCCACCACCAGCTGATCGGCGCGGAGCGCGCGGGCATCCATGCCGCGCTCGGTCATGCGGGCGGCCATCTCGTCCACCCCGTTGGCGCTCGTGAAGATGAGGATGTCGTACCCCGCGATATCGGCCAGGGCCGCGTCCAGGTCGGGCGACTGGGTGATGGGCGCGATGCGGATGACCGGCATCTCGATGACCTGCGCGCCCAGCAATTCGAGGCCGCTGCGCAGATCGCTGGCCTGCGCCCGGGCGCGCGTGACCACCACGGTCTTGCCGGCAAGCGGACCCCGGCCGGCGCGGGCAAGGCCGGGCTCGCGCGACACCACGTCGCCAAACACCAGGATGGCCGGATTGCCAAGGCCCTCGTCCTGCACGCGCTGGGGCAGCGTGCCGAGCGTGGCCACCACAGAACGCTGGCGGGGCGTCGTGCCCCACTGGATCGCGGCGGCGGGCTGGTCGGCGGGGCGGCCCGCGGCGATGAGGCGCTCGGCGATGGCCGGCAGGCGTCCCATTCCCATGAGCACGATGAGTGTGTGGGGCACCTTGGCCAGCAGGTCCCAGTCGTTCTGCTCGGCATCCTTGGTGGGATCTTCATGGCCCGTGACCACCGTGAAGCCGGTGGCCATGGCCCGGTACGACACGGGGATTCCCGCGGCCGACGGCGCGCCGATGGCCGACGTGATGCCGGGCACCACCAGACACCGCACGCCGGCCTGCACCAGCGCCTCGGCCTCCTCGGCGCCGCGGCCGAACACGAAGGGGTCGCCGCCCTTGAGGCGGGCCACCACGTGACCCTCCTTGCCCAGCTGCACCAGCAGGGCGGTGGTCTCGTCCTGCGTCATGGCCACGCGATCAGGCGCCTTGCCCACGTCGATGAGCCGCGCGTCGGGTCGGCACAGGTGCATGAGCGCCTCGGTGCCCAGGCGGTCGTACAGCACCACGTCGGCCTTCATCAGCGCGGCGCGGCCGCGCACCGTGATGAGACCGGGGTCGCCGGGTCCGGCGCCGATGAGATAGACGATGCCCTCGCTCATGCGGCCCCCACCTGCTCGGCGGCGCGGGCACCCAGACCGGCCGGGTCGCCGATGTCGCCGCTGACATCGGTGCTGAGCCCCGAGCCATCCCACCACGCACGCATGCGAAGCGACTCGCCG
>CANGAY010000154.1 GCA_947451735.1 Actinomycetota bacterium | reverse complement strand
GGCCGCGGTGCGTGCCCAGGGCGATGATGGTGGGCACCTGCTCGAGCGCGGCGGTCCAGCGGTTGCCACCGGGCCCGCGGGTGGGGTCGGCCTTCACCGTGATGAGCACGTCGATCTCGCCGGCCTCGCAGGCCTCCAGCACGCCCTCCGCGCGGATGCCGAGCGCCCGCAGGCCGGGGCCCGACACGTCGGCGCACATCTCGATGGCGCGGCAGCCGGGGGTGGTCTTCACCAGATGCGCCAGTGCCTCGGCGGCGTCGGGCTCATTGGCCAGGTCGGCCTCGTCCCACAGCACCACGGCGCGCGACGTGCCGAGAAGGCGGTCGGCGATGGCGCTCATCGCGTCAACCAGCTGCCCCGGCACGGTGCGAAGCGCCTCGGCGGTGTTGCCCTCCAGCGCGTTCGGGCGCGGGCCCACCATCGCGATGCGCGCGCCAAGGCGACGGGCCTTGCGAAGGCGCAGTTCGGCCACCGGCTGCTGCGCGCACGGGTCGCCACCCACCACGATCACCTGATCGGCGTGGTCGATGTCGCTCATCTCGGCGCGGGGCAGGCCGCGCAGGGGGCCGAGGCCATCGCCGGGGATTCCCAGGCGGGCCACCGGGCCATCGCCCAGTGCGCGCGCTAGTTCGAGCGAGAGGAAGCCATCCTCGACGGTCACCGGCGTGCCCAGCAGGATGCCCACGCGGGCGTTGCGGTCCTTGCGCAGCAGCGCGGCGGCCTCGGCCATGGCGCGCTCGATGCGCACCCTCCGACGCCCGACGCTGTCGGTGATCTCGGGTTCGGTGAGCCGGTCGGGCGCGGTGATGGCCGGGAAGGCCCAGCGGCCGCGGTCGCAGATCCAGCCCTCTTCCACATCCATGTTGGGCTCGGCGCGGCCGGTGAGGCGCTTGATCTGGCCGTCGCGCTCGGTGATCTCCAGGTTGCAGCCCACCGAGCAGCCGGCGCAGATGGACGGCGCGTTGCGCACGTCCCACGGGCGGCTCACGAATCGGTACGGCACCGAGGTGAGCGCGCCCACAGGGCACAGGTCGATGGTGTTGCCGGTGAAGCGGCCCTCGTACGGCTCGCCGTTGAACGTGGCGATCTCGGTGTGGTCGCCACGTTCATGGAAGGTGAGCTGCGAGTCCTCGGCCACGTCCTGACTGAACCTGACGCAGCGGAAGCAGGCGATGCAGCGCTCGCGGTCGAGCGCCACCAGCGGCGACAGCTCGAGCGGCTTGGGGAAGTGCAGCTTGGGCTCGAGGCTTCGGGTCTGCCCCGGGCCGTACGAGAAGGTGCGGTCCTGCAGCGGGCACTCCCCGCCCTTGTCGCACACCGGGCAGTCGAGCGGGTGGTTGGCCAGCAAGAGCTCCAGCACGCCGTCCTGGGCTTGCTTCACGTCGTCGGTGGTGGTGTTCACCACCATGTCGGGCGCGATGGGCGTGGAGCAGCCGGTCTGCAGCCCGCGCATGCCCTCGACCTCGACCAGGCACATGCGGCAGGCGCCGATGGGGTTCCCCAGGCGCGGCTCGTAACAGAAGATGGGGATGTCGATGCCGGCCTGCTTGGCGGCGTCCACGATCATCGTGCCCTTGGGCGCCGTGACCTCCGTGCCGTTCACCACGAAGGTGACCATCTCGCGCTGATCAGCCACCGGTCACCCCCATGGGCTCGGGCACCGGGCAGCCGCCGTTCTCGATGGCCGCCACGAAGTCGTCGCGGAAGTACTCCACCGCGCTCTTCACCGGCGCCACCGCGCCATCGGCAAGTGCGCACAGCGTGCGGCCGGAGATGCGGCCGAACAGCGACTCGAGCATCTCCACGTCCTCCATGCGGCCCTCGCCGTGCACGATGCGGCCGAGGATCTTCTCGAGCCAGCCCGTGCCCTCGCGGCACGGCGTGCACTTGCCGCAACTCTCGTGGCGGTAGAAGTGCGCCAGGCGCCACGACGCGCGCACGATGCAGCCCGAGTCGTCCATCACGATGCAGCCGCCGGAGCCCAGGAACGTGCCCACGCCGTTCAGGCTCTCGTAGTCGAGCGGCACGTCGAGGTGCTCATTCGTGAGGATGGGCACCGACGAGCCGCCGGGCCAGCAGGCCTTCAGTTCGCGGCCCTCGCGCAGGCCACCGGCCATGTCGTAGATGAGCTCGCGCAGGGTGGTCTCGCCCATGACGATCTCGAAGTTGCCCGGGTTCAGCACGTGGCCCGACACCGAGAAGATCTTGGTGCCGGGGCTCTTCTCGGGGCCGAGCGCGGCGTACCAGTCGGCGCCCCGGTGCATGATGGGCGGCAGCGCCGACAGGGTCTCGACGTTGTTGATGAGCGTGGGGCTGCCGTAGAGGCCGGCCACCGCCGGGAACGGGGGCTTCAGGCGCGGCTGGCCGCGCTTGCCCTCGAGGCTCTCGAGCAGCGCCGTCTCCTCGCCGCAGATGTAGGCACCCGCGCCGCGATAGAGCGTGATGTCGAACGGCTTGCCGGGCCCGAGGGCGTCGGGGCCCAGACGTCCCGCCTCGCGGCACTCGGCGATGGCCCCGGCCAGGATCTCGGCCTGCTTGCCGTACTCACCGCGGATGTAGATGTACGCGCGCTCGCAGCCCACCGCGTACGACGCGATGATGACGCCCTCGATCAGCTGGAACGGGTTCTTCTCGATGATCTCCCGGTCCTTGAAGGTGCCGGGCTCGCTCTCGTCGGCGTTGCACACCACGTAGGTCTTCCTGCCGGTGTCCTTGGGCAGGAACGACGCCTTGCGACCCATGGGGAACCCTGCGCCGCCGCGGCCGCGAAGGCCCGAGCGGTGGAACGCGTAGAGGGCGTCGTCGGGCGTCATCTCGAGCGTGGCCTTGAGGCCGTTCCAGCCACCGGCACGCTCGTACCCGGCAAGCGTGGCCACGTCCTGGAACTCGCGGTGGCGGTAGACAGAGTTGAGGATCGGCATGCCCGGGCTACCTGTCGTACCGGCTCGGCACGTCCTGCGTGCGGAGCTCGTCGAGGAGTGCATCGGCATCGCCGTGCGTGAGCGGCCCGAGCTGCTCGCCCGAGTCGACCTGCAGGCAGGGGGCGCGGTCGCACGCGCCCAGGCACTCGGCGCGCTGCACGGTGAACCGGCCGTCCGCGGTGGTGCCCTCGCCGCCGGTGCCCAGGCGGTCGCCGATGTGGTCAAGCAGTTCGTCGGACCCGCGCAGCATGCACGACAGCGTGGTGCACACGCTGATCACCCGGCTGCCCACCGGCTCGAGGTAGAAGCGGTCGTAGAACGAGGCCACGCTCTCGACGTAGGCCTGCGAGTACCCGGTGGCCTCGGCCACGGCGGCCATGGCCTCGGGTGGCAGCCAGCCCTGCTCCTCCT
>CANGAY010000153.1 GCA_947451735.1 Actinomycetota bacterium | reverse complement strand
CTCGCCCTGGGTGAGGATGCGGCCAGCGCGCAGGTGGTTGACGTGTACCTGGCCATCCCGGATGCCGACATCCGCATGGAACTCATGCCGGTGCTGCGCGACCTGCGCCGCGCGGGGCTTCGGGTGGAGGCCGGCACATCCGGCAAGGGACTGAAGGCAATGATGCGCCACGCCTCGGGGCTCGGCGCGAGCAACGTGATCATCATCGGCCCGCGCGAGCACGCGGAGGGGGTTGCGACGGTGCGGGACATGCAGAGCGGTGATCAGGTGGAGGTGCCGGTGGCAGAACTGGTGGGCCGCATGGCCGGGGGTGCCGCGTGATCGGTGCAGAGCGCTTTCGCACGCACACCGCCGTGGGCGCCGCCGACGCCGCGGGGCACGACGTGCGCGTGGCCGGCTGGGTGCACCGCCGCCGCGACCACGGCGGGGTCATCTTCATCGACGTGCGCGACCGCAGCGGCGTGCTGCAGCTGGTGTTCCACCCCGAGAAGGCGCCCGAGGCCCACAAGGCCGCCGAGCGCCTGCATCTCGAGGACGTCATCAGCGTGGCCGGCACCGTGGTGGAGCGATCGGCCGAGACGGTGAACCCGCGCATCCCCACCGGCACGGTGGAGCTTGCGGTCACCGAACTGGAGCGCCTGTCGGAGACCGAGCCGGTGCCCTTCAGCGTGGAGGACGAGACCACCGAGCCGTCCGAGGAGCTTCGCCTCACCTACCGGTACATCGACATGCGCCGGCCCCGCCGCCTGGCGGCACTCGAACTGCGTGCGCGAATCGTGCGCGCCATGCGCCGCGTGCTCGACGACGACGGATTCCTCGAGGTCGAGACCCCCGTGCTCACCCGCAGCACGCCCGAGGGCGCCCGCGACTTCCTGGTGCCCTCGCGCCTCAGCCAGGGCGACTGGTATGCGCTGCCGCAGAGCCCGCAGCTGTTCAAGCAACTGCTCATGGTGGGCGGCCTGGAGCGCTACTACCAGATCGCCCGCTGCTTCCGTGACGAGGATCTTCGCGCCGACCGCCAGCCCGAGTTCACCCAGCTCGACCTGGAGGCCTCGTTCGTGGAGCCCCAGGACATCGAGGATCTGACGGAGCGCGTGCTGGCCGCCTGTTTCGCGGAGGCCGGCATCGACATCCCCACGCCGTTCCCGCGCATGGGGTACCACGAGGCCATGCGCCGTTACGGCAGCGACCGCCCCGACCTGCGCTTCGACATGGAGATCCAGGACTGGACCGACGCCGCCGGCAAGACCGACTTCGCCGTGTTCAAGGGCGTGGTGGAGGGCGGGGGAGTGGTGCGTGGCCTGGTGGTGCCGGGCGCCGGCGAGGGCGTGTCGCGCAAGGACGGCGACGAACTGATGGCCGAGGCCCAGGCGCTCGGCGCCAAGGGGCTGGTGTGGGCAATCGTGCAGGAGGACGGCACGCTGCGCTCGCCGGTGGCCAAGTTCCTCGACGGCCTTGCCGCCGACTTCGGCGCGTCGCCCGGCGACCTCATCACGCTGGTGGCCGACGACGAGCAGGTGGCGTCAGAGGTGCTCGGCACGCTGCGCGCCCGGTTCGCCGAGCGACGGGGCCTCATCCCCGAGGGCGTGTGGGCACCGCTCTGGGTGGAGGACTTCCCGTTGGTGGGCTGGAACGCCGACGAGAAGCGCTGGGACTCCCTGCACCACCCCTTCACGGCGCCGCACCCCGACGACGTGGACAAGCTCGGCACCGACCCGGGCAGCGTGCGCAGCCTGGCCTACGACGTGGTGCTGAATGGCCTGGAGATCGGCGGCGGATCCATCCGTATCCACGATCAGCAGGTGCAGTCGGCGGTGTTCGAGTGCATCGGCCTGAGCGCGGAGGAGGCGGACGACCGCTTCGGCTTCCTGCTCAAGGCACTCCGCCTCGGTGCGCCGCCGCACGGCGGGCTGGCCCTCGGCCTCGACCGCCTCGTCATGCTGCTCGCGGGTGAGAAGAGCATCCGCGACGTCATCGCATTCCCCAAGACCGCCACCGGCGCAGACCCCCTCACGGGTGCCCCGGCCGGGGTGGACGACATCCAACTGCGGGACCTCTCGGTGAAGAGCACCGTCCCGCGCCCCGAAAAGAGCGAGTCATGAAAATGAGCCCCCGTCGCATCGCTGTGGCCGTCGGTGCCATGGGCGCCGTCACCGCCGCATCGCTGGCCGTCGCGGCACCCACCACCATCACGCCCGGAACGCTGACCATCTGCACGTACCCCGGCTTCGCGCCGTTCACGAGTTTCACCAGCAAGGGTGCGTGGCAGGGCTGGGACGCCAGCTTCCTCACGAAGTTCGCCACCCAGCAGGGCCTGGCGGTGAAGCCCATCTCCGTCACGCCGTTCGACCACATGTGGAAGCGCCCGGGCGAGGATCAGTGCGACATCGCCGCGGCGGGAATCGGCAACGAGCCCGCGCGCCGCGCCGAGAGCCCCGGCACCACGTGGTCCATCACCTATTACGTGGTTATCCGCGCCTTCGCCGTGCGCAAGGGCACCACCCTCACGGGTGTGCAGGACATGGCCGGCAAGACGGTCATCGTCACGAAGGACTCCACCGCCGACCAGGTCATCACGCAGCAGATCAGGCAGCACCACGTGAAGGGCGTCACCGTTCGCTACACCAACGACGAGGGCGCCGCGGTGGCCCAGGTGGCGAAGGGCAAGGTGTTCGCCTACGGCGGCGGCCTCGGCAGCATCCAGTACCAGGTCAGGCGCTTTCGGAACATCAAGGTGGCGTGGCCGCACCGCATCCTTCTGCCCAATGGCAAGCGCGGCAGCGAGCCGTTCTCGTACCCCGTGCGCACGGCCGACACCGGGCTCATCGAGGCACTCAACGCATTCATCGCCGCAAACCGTTCGAGCTACGGCAAGTAGGTGATTTCCGACCCACCCGCACTCGTTGCAACGGGTGCGGGTGGGGTCTACGGTGGTCAGTGCCCGACCGTGTTCGCGACCGGTATTTGTTCCGTCCGTATCTCGTGACCCGGGTCATGGAGTCGGGGCCGCAATCTTGCGAGGTCCCGCCCGAGACCCAACCTGTTTGATGCAGGTTCGGATCACACTCCGGAGCGGCACGGTGGGGTATATGCATCACCTTGCTACCTTCGGCCGATGCCTCCGTATCCGGCCAGGGCGATGCGACACCTCGGTGCCCCTGTTGGCGCCGGCGGGCTTGCGCACCCGGACGCCAGCGGGCAGGCGGGCGCCGAGGACTGCGGCGACGTGGCAATCATCGACATCGCGGTGGCCGACGGCCACGTGACCGACGCGGGCTTCCGCGTGCGTGGATGCGGCGCCACCACTGCCGCGGCGTCGGCCGCGTGCGAGCG
>CANGAY010000152.1 GCA_947451735.1 Actinomycetota bacterium | reverse complement strand
TCGGGGCCGACCCCGGTTCGCTCGGGCCCATCGGCGTGCGCGACGACGTGCGTATCATCGCCGACTCCACGCTCACCACCGGCCACTACGTGACGGGCGCCAACCGCGACGGGTTCCACCTGCGCGGCGTGGTGCTGGGCCGCGACTTCCAGGCCGAGACGGCCGACATCCGCACGGTGCTCGACGGCGAGGGGTCGGTGACGGGCGATGGCCCCATCGAACTGGTGCCGGTCATCGAGATCGGCAACATCTTCAAGCTCGGCGTGAAGTACTCGCAGGCGCTCGGCGCCACGTACCTCGACGAGAACGGCCAGGAGCAGACCATCATCATGGGCTCCTACGGCATCGGCCCCGCGCGCGCGGCCATGGCGGCGATCGAGCAGGGGCACGACGACGACGGCATCGTGTGGCCGGTGGGCATCGCGCCCTTCGACGTGCACATCGTGCTGATCGGCGACGTGGACGAGCCGCAGGGCCAGTACGCGGTGGGCCTGTGGGCGCAGCTGTCCGATCTGGGCCTCGACGTGGTGCTGGACGACCGCCCGGGGCTGCGTCCCGGCGAGAAGTTCGCCGAGGCCGATCTGCTGGGCTGCCCCATCCGCGTGACGGTCGGAAAGCGCACGCTGCCCGACGGTCCGCTCGAGGTGCAGTTGCGCGCGGGCCACGAGAAGACCGAGGTCGCAATTGACGACGCGCCGAGCGCGATTCACGCGCTCTGGCAGCGTCTGCCGCGGGGCTGAGGCACCACGCTCCCGTGCTAGTGTCGTCGTCGCTTCGGGGCGTGGCGCAGTCTGGTAGCGCACCCGGCTGGGGGCCGGGCGGTCGGAGGTTCAAATCCTCTCGCCCCGATTTTCTGGAGCACGGATGAGCGGCATGGCTCATCAACTGCGGTGGCTTCCCAACGCCATCACCATCGCCCGGCTGGCCTGCCTGCCGGTGCTTCTGGTGATGCTGCTCACGGCCGAGGGGCCCACGTCGCTTCCGGCCGCCATCTTCTTCGCGGCGCTCGCGCTGACCGACCTCATCGACGGCGCGCTCGCGCGTGCACTGAAGGCCACCAGCAACTTCGGCCGCATCGCCGACCCGCTGGCCGACCGCCTGCTCATGGCGGTGGGCCTCGTCGGCGTGCTGGCCATGGGACGTTTCGCGTGGCCGGGGCCGCTCGTCATCCTCGTGCGCGACGGGCTCACCATCGCCGGGTTCATCTGGCTGGCCCGCAGGGGCGTGGTGATGCGGATTGACTTCGCAGGGAAGGTGAGCTCGGGCCTGAATATGGGAGTGGTTGCCGTGGGCATGGCGTTTGCCGCCGACTACATCAACTGGGTGTTCCTGGCGGCCGTGATCCTGTCGCTGCTCACGTTCGCCAACTACGTGCGCATCGCGGTGATGCGACTGAGGCCGCCGGGCCTCACGTAGCGCAGGCCTCAAGTGCGGCTTGAGGGTTTCGCAGCGCGCGACTACCATGGACGACCCTCGTCCGACCGGAGGCCTCATGATCTGCCCGTCCTGCGGGGCCGAACGGCCCGACGGAGACCGTTTCTGCGGTGCATGCGGCGCGCCCATCCCCGATGCGGCGACCCAGGCCACCGGCCCGATCGACACCATCACCGACCCGGGGCTCACCCCGCCGGGCGCCATGCCGCGCCTCGGGCCCGCGCTCGCCGTGCGCATGGCGGGTGGGCGCACCGGCGAGTTCTTCCCGCTCACGAACCCCGTGACCACGCTTGGGCGATCGCCCGACTGCGATGTGTTCCTCGACGACATCACGGTGTCGCGCAACCACGCGGAGGTGCGCGAGACGGCTGCGGGATTCGTGCTGTCGGACCTCGGCAGCACCAACGGCACCTATGTGAACCGACGCCTCATCGACGGCAACGAGATCCTCGCCGAGGGCGATGAGGTGCAGGTGGGCAAGTTCCGGCTGGTGTTCGTGCCGTGAGGGACGCCGGCGTGCAGACGGAGCTCCTGAGCCCGCACGACGAGGACACCGCCGCCGGACGCACCATCGGCGCGGTGTGCGACATGCTCAAGCCGGAGTTCCCGGACCTGTCGATCTCGAAGCTGCGCTACCTCGAGGACCAGGAACTGGTGACGCCCCGTCGCACCAGTGGTGGCTACCGGCTGTACGGACCGCGCGATGTGGAGCGCCTTCGCACCATCCTCACCCTGCAGCGTGATGAGTTCCTGCCGCTCAAGGTGATCCGCGAGGAACTCGATTCGATGCGCACGGGCGCCGTGGCATCGGCCAAGCAGGCCCGTCGCATCAAGCGAGAGAACCTCGGATCAACCGACGCCATGAAGACGTACGGGGTGGAGGAGATCCTCTCGATGACCGGTGCCGACCGCACCGTGCTGAAGAGCCTCGAACAGTACGGGCTGGTGTCGGCCGGCGATCGGTTCGACGACACCGACCGCGAGGTCATCAAGGCTGCGGTGGAACTGCGCGCCTACGGCCTCGAGCCGCGCCACCTGCGCACCCTCAAGGTGGCCGCCGAGCGCGAGGCCGGGCTTCTCGAGCAGGTGCTCGCCACCGGGCTCAAGTCGCCCAACCCCGACCGGCGGCAGGAGGCCCTCGACTCGCTCGAGTCGCTGGCCGCTCTGGCGTCGCATGTGCGACATCTCATGCTCGTCCAGGAGCTTCGCCACGTGGTGAGCTCGCTTCCGTCATCCCAGGAGAACGCGTGACCTACGACATCGACGGCGCCATCCGCCGCATTCCGCACCACCCGAAGCCGGGCATCCTCTTCTACGACCTGATGCCCCTCTTCGAGGATTCCGCGGGGCTGGATGCATGCGTCACGTCGATCGCCGACTGGGCGCGGCCGCGCGACATCGACATGGTGCTGGGCGCGGAGGCCCGTGGGTTCATCCTCGGCGCGGCCATCGCCCGCGAGATCAACGCGGGCTTCGCCTGCGCCCGCAAGCCCGGCAAGCTGCCGTACGAGACCATCAGCCGCGAGTACGACCTGGAGTACGGCACGGATGTGCTGGAACTGCACCGGGACGCCATCACGCCGGGTCAGCGCGTGCTGGTCCACGACGACCTGCTTGCCACGGGCGGCACCGCGGCGGCGAAGTGCGCGCTGGTGGAAGAGCTGGGCGGCGTGGTGGCCGGGCTGGCCTTCGTGGTGGAGCTCACGTTCCTGCCGGGTCGCGCCAAGCTGGGCGGCTATGACGTGCTGTCGCTGGTGCAGTACGACAGCGAGGATGTCGACCCCGCCTAGACGCCCCCGTAGGTGCGCTCGAGGTGCCGCACGAAGGGGTCCGCGCTGAGCGGACTGCCGGTGGCCTCGCGCATCAGCTGGGGAGTGGGGAGCAGGCGCGCGTGCCGGT
>CANGAY010000151.1 GCA_947451735.1 Actinomycetota bacterium | reverse complement strand
GAGCCGGCACTCCGAGGGCATCATCGTGCTCTCGGGCTGCCTGTCGGGGACCATCTGCGCCAGCCTCGTCAACGACGACCTGGACGGCGCGCGGAAGGAGCTGGACACCCTCACCGGCATCTTCGGCCAGGACAACGTGTACCTCGAGTTGCAGGACGCCGGCATCGACGGCCAGCGCCGCATCAACCAGCACCTGGCCACGCTGGCCAAGGAGACCGGCCGCTCGATGGTGGCCACCGGCGACGTGCACTACATCTGCCATCAGGACGCCGAGAGCCACGAGGCGCTGCTGGCCATCCAGACGCGCGACGTGCTGTCGAACCCCAACCGCTTCAAATTCGACACGCAGGAGTTCTTCATCAAGTCGGGCGAGGAGATGCTGCGCGCGCTGCCCGACTACCCCGAGGCACTGCAGACCACGCTCGAGATCGCCGAGCGGTGCAGCGACCTCAAGTTGCCGCTGGGCGACCTGAAGCTGCCGGTGTTCCCGGTGCCCACGGGCGAGACCGACGACGTGTACCTCGAGAACCTGTGTCGCGAGGGCCTCGACCGCCGCTACGGCGCGGGCAACTGGCCTGCCGAGGCCGAGGACCGCCTGCGGTTCGAGCTGGACACCATCAAGGAGATGGGCTTCAGCTCGTACTTCCTCATCGTGTGGGACTACATCAAGTGGTCACGCGAGAACGGCGTGGCGGTGGGCCCCGGCCGTGGGTCGGCCGCCGGCTCGTTGGTGGCGTTCTCGCTGCGCATCACCGACCTCGACCCGCTTGAGCACGGCCTGCTGTTCGAGCGCTTCCTCAACCCGGGCCGCAAGTCGATGCCCGATATCGACACCGACTTCTCCGTGGGCGGCCGCGACCGCGTGGTTGCGTACGTCACCCAGAAGTACGGCAGCGAGGCCGTGGCCCGCATCGGCACCTTCGGCAAGTTGCTGGCTCGCGCGGTGGTGCGCGACTCCGGCCGCGTGCTGGGCTTCTCGTACGGGCAGGTGGACCGCCTGGCCAAGCTGGTGCCCGAGCGCCCCATCGGCATCAAGCTGGAACAGGCACTGGCCGCCGGCAGCGAACTGGCCAACCACGTGGACGCCGATGAGGGTGCCAAGCGCATCATCGAGGTGGCCCGCCCGCTCGAGGGGCTGGTGCGCAACGAGGGCGTGCACGCCGCCGGCGTGGTGATCGCCCCCGGCCCTGTCACCGACTACCTGCCGGTGCGCGTGGACGACGAGGGCGCCGTGGTCACGCAGGTGCCCGACCACGACGTCGAGGCCCTCGGCCTGCTGAAGATGGACTTCCTGGGTCTGCGCAACCTCGACATCATCCAGGACGCCCTGCGGCTCATCCGCGAGGGCACGGGTGAGGACCTCGACATCGAGGCCATCCGCATGGATGACGAGAAGACCTACCGCATGCTGGCCCGCGGCGACGCGCTTGGCGTGTTCCAGTTCGAGTCGTCGGGCATGCGCGACGCCCTGCGCGAGGTGCGCCCCACCGAGTTCGCCGACCTCGTGGCGCTGGTGGCCCTGTATCGCCCGGGCCCCATGGCGTTCATCCCCACGTACGCCAAGAACAAGCGCGACCCCAGCCGCGTGCGCTTTGACGACCCGCGCCTGGCCCCCATCACGGGCCCCACGTACGGCGTGGCGGTGTATCAGGAGCAGTTGATGCAGATCTCCCGCGCCCTCGCGGGGTTCTCGCCTGCTCGCGCAGACGACCTGCGCAAGGCCGTGGGCAAGAAGGACAAGGAACTGATGGCGTCGCTCAGCGACGAGTTCATCCAGGGCTGCGTGGACTCGGGCTGCAGCAAGGACATCGCAGAAAGCCTGTGGGGCCTGTGCGAGGCCGCCGGCGACTACTCGTTCAACAAGAGTCACGCAGCCTGTTACGCGCTGCTGTCGTACCGCACCGCGTACCTGAAGGCCAACCACCCGGCCGAGTACATGGCCGCGGTGCTCACCTCGGTGATGGACACCAAGGACCGCGTGCCCTTCTACGTGTCGGCGTCGTCTGACATGGGCATCGAGGTGCTGCCGCCCGACGTCAACCAGTCGGTCGCCGGCTTCGCGGTGACCGGCGAGAACGAGATCCGCTTCGGCCTCACGGCCGTCAAGGGCGTGGGTGATGCCGCGGTGCAGGCCCTGCTGGTTGAGCGGGCCGAGGCCGGTCCGTACGCCTCGCTGTGGGACTTCTGCCGTCGCGTCGACCCCGCGCAGCTCAACAAGCGTGCGCTTGAGAGTCTCATCCGCGGCGGCGCACTCGACTGCACGGGCGCGAGCCGCGCCGGCATGCTTGATGCCCTGCCCGCCGCCATGGCGCAGGCCGCCAAGCGCCGCAACGACCAGGCCGCGGGGCAGGAGTCGCTGTTCGGGCTGCTGGACGACTCCGGCGGCGGCTCCATGGACGCCGACCCGCCCATCACGGCGCCCGAGATGGACAAGGACGAGCTGCTGGCCGGCGAGAAGGAGGCCATCGGCCTGTACGTGTCGAGCCACCCGCTGGCCGACTGCCGCAAGCAGCTGCGCCGCCTGACCACCGTCACCATCGGCGAGGTGGGCACCCTGGCCGACGGCCAGTCGGTGACCCTCGGCGGCATCGTGGGCGCCGTGAAGAACATCATGACCAAGCGCGGCGAGCCCATGGCATTCGTGCGGCTCGACGACCTGGAGGGCGGCATCGAGGTGGTGGTGGTGCCGCAGGTGCTGGCCGCCGCGCGCGAGCTGCTGCGCGAGGACGCCCTGGTGCTGATGAGCGGACGCATCGACCAGAAGGGCGAGGGCGAGACCAAGCTGGTGGCGCAGACCATCACGCCGTTCGAGCCCGACCCGGCCGAGGAGGAGGACCGCCTGCTGCTGAAGGTGGAGGCCAGCCGCCTGGCCGGTGCCGACATGGGCATGCTGAAGCAGCTCATCAGCGACCACCCGGGTGAGGCCTCGGTGGTGGTCGATCTGATGACGCCCGAGGGGTCGGTGCGCATGCGGCTGGGCAAGGAGTACCTGGTCGACCCGGGCGACCGGAGCCTGCAGGCCTCGCTCAAGTCGATGTTCGGCGAGCGCGCGGTGGCTTGATCCCCACGGCGGGCCGCGCTTCACTGGCCCGGTGAGTGATTCCCCTGAGCGCGGATCGTGCCGCGCGTGCGCTGTGCGGTGTGAGCGCGTGGTGTATCCGGCGCACTGCGTCGCCATAGGGTGCGCGCGTCTCTACGCCCACGAACAGCACGGCGTGCGCTGGATCGGGTGCATTGATGCCGTATTCACCTCAGAGGTTGACGTGGCGGCGATGAATGAGGTTGAGGCGGTGCACCCCGGCTTCGGCGCGCTGCTGGCCGAGGGCACACCGCGCCCGCAGTGCAAGGTG
>CANGAY010000150.1 GCA_947451735.1 Actinomycetota bacterium | reverse complement strand
GGTGGAGGGGCGGCTGCCCGACGGCCTGGCCGACGACGGGCTGGCCGAGGCGCTCGACCTGTGCCTGTCGTGCAAGGCGTGCGCCACCGAGTGCCCGGCAGCGGTGGACATGTCGCGCCTCAAGGCGGAGGCCATGGCCACGCGCCATGCCATCACCCGCCCGCCGCTTCAGGTGACCGCGGCGGCGCACGCGCACGATCTGCTGGCCGCCGGCTCGCGTGGGTCGGCCGTGGCACGGCGCGTCACGCGCCTGGCGTCGCGCCGCATGGGGCGCCCGCTGCCCCAGCCGGTGCGCGAGTGGCGGGCGCCCGGGCCCACCGGACGGGGCACCCCCCTCGACCTGTTCGGCGACACCTTCACGCGGTTCCTGCACCCCGAGGTGGGCGACGCCGCAGTGCGCGTGCTGGCCGCAGGGGGCGCACGCGTGGAGGTGCGCATGGATGGCTGCTGCGGCAGGCCCGCGCTGTCGCAGGGATTCCCCGACCTCGCCGTGCGGCAGGCGCGCCGGATGCTCGACGGTCTGGCGCCGCACGCCATGGCCGGCAGGCCGCTGGTGGTGCTGGAGCCCTCGTGCTGGTCAATGCTGGTGGACGACCTGCCGCAGCTGCTGCCGGACGACCCGCGGGCCGCCTGGGTGTCGCAGGTGGCCATCTCGTTCGAGCAGGCGGTGGCCGATCTGGGCATCGCGGTGCCCGCCACCGGTGCCACCGTGCACCGCCACTGCCACTCGTGCGCGCTGGGCGACGACGCCGCGCTGCCGGCCGCAGGGCCCGACGCGGTGGCAACCGACGCCGGCTGCTGCGGCATGGCCGGGGCGTTCGGCTACCTGCACCCCGAGGTGTCGCGGACGATCGGCGAACACCGGCTGGTACCCGCCGTCCAGGCCGCGCCGGGGCCGGTGGTGGCCGCGGGCACGTCGTGCCGGGCCCAGATCGCCGACCTCACGGGCGTCGAGGCCGTGCACCCCGCGGTGCATCTCGACCGCATCCTCGGGGGCTGAAAACGCGGAAGGGCTCCCCTGCGGGAGCCCTTCCGGAAATCGCATTCGGTGCGGTGACGCCTAGGCGCCGCCACCCACCTTCGCCTTGATCTCCTCGGAGATCGAGTTGGGGACCTCGGCGTAGTGGTCGAACTGCATGGTGAACGTGGCGCGACCCTGCGTGGCCGAGCGCACCGACGTGGCGTACCCGAACATCTCCGACAGCGGCACGTTGGCCTGGATCGTTCCGGTGGTGCCCTTCTCCTCCATGCCGGAGATGCGGCCGCGGCGACCGTTGAGGTCACCCACCACGGTGCCCATGAACTCGGTCGGGGTGACCACCTCGACGGCCATGAGCGGCTCCAGCAGGCACGGGCTCGCACGCTTGGCGGCCTCGCGCACGGCCATGGAGCCGGCGATCTTGAAGGCGCCCTCATTCGAGTCGACGTCGTGGTACGAGCCGTCGATCAGCTCCACCTTCACGTCCACCATCGGGAAGCCGGCGACGATGCCGCCCTCCAGGGCCTCCTTGATGCCCTCGTCCACAGCCGGGACGTACTCCTTGGGAATCGAGCCACCCACGGTCTTGTTCTCGAACTCGTAGCCCTTGCCGGGCTCGTTCGGCTCAACCGAGATGTACACGTGGCCGTACTGGCCGCGACCACCGGACTGGCGGACGAAGCGGCCCTCGATCTTCTCGACCCTCTTGCGGATGGTCTCGCGGTACGCCACCTGGGGGGCACCCACGTTGGCGTCCACGCTGAACTCGCGCATGAGGCGGTCGACGATGATCTCGAGGTGCAGCTCACCCATGCCGGCGATGACGGTCTGACCCGTCTCCTCGTCGGTGCGCACGCGGAACGTGGGGTCCTCGTCCTGCAGGCGCTGCAGGGCGGTGGAGAGCTTCTCCTGGTCGGCCTTCGTCTTGGGCTCGATGGCCAGACGGATGACCGGCTCGGGGAACGTCATCTCCTCGAGCACCACCGGGTTGGCCGGGTCACACAGGGTGTCGCCGGTGGTGGTGGTCTTCAGACCCACGGCGGCGACGATGTCGCCGGCCGATGCGCTCTGGGCCTCCTCGCGGTGGTTCGCGTGCATCATCAGCAGGCGCCCGATGCGCTCCTTGCGCTCACCCTTGGTGGCGTTGATGATGCCGTCGCCGGCGTTGATGCTGCCCGAGTAGACGCGCAGGAAGGTGAGGCGTCCCACGAACGGGTCGCTCATCACCTTGAACGCCAGGGCGGCGAACGGTGCGTCCGGGTCGGACGGGCGCTCCACCTCGTTGCCGTAGTCGTCGATGCCCTCGGCGGCCGGAACATCCAGCGGCGACGGCATGAAGTCGACGACGGCGTCGAGCAGCGGCTGCACGCCCTTGTTCTTGAACGACGAACCGCAGAGCACCGGCGTCACCGAGATGGCCAGCACGGCGGTGCGGATGGCCTGCTTGACGCGCTCGGCGGGGATGTCGGCACCCTCGAGGTACATCTCGGCCAGCTCGTCGTCGGTGTCGGCGAGCGCCTCGATGAGTTCCACGCGGGCAAGCTCGGCCTCGTCGGCCATGTCGGCCGGGATGGGGCCCACCTCGACCTCGGTGCCGAGGTCGTCCTTGTACGTGGTGGCGTTCATCTCGACCAGGTCGACGATGCCGGCGAACTCGGCCTCGGCACCGATCGGCAGCTGAATCGGCACCGCGCGGGCGCCGAGGCGTTCGATCATGGTCTGCACGGCGGCGCCGAAGTCGGCACCGATGCGGTCCATCTTGTTCACGTAGGCGATGCGCGGCACCTGGTAGCGGTCGGCCTGACGCCACACGGTCTCCGACTGCGGCTCCACACCGGCCACCGAGTCGAACACGGCCACGGCGCCGTCGAGCACGCGAAGCGAACGCTCCACCTCGACGGTGAAGTCCACGTGGCCCGGGGTGTCGATGATGTTGATGCGGTGGTCGCGCCAGAAGCAGGTGGTGGCGGCGGACGTGATGGTGATGCCGCGCTCCTGCTCCTGCTCCATCCAGTCCATCGTGGCCGCGCCCTCGTGCACCTCACCGATGCGGTGGGTACGACCCGTGTAGTAGAGGATGCGCTCGGTCGTCGTCGTCTTGCCCGCGTCAATGTGGGCCATGATCCCGATGTTGCGGGTGCGCTCGAGCGGGACCTTCTTCACCTCAGTCGACACTTCAGTTCACCTTGTCCGTACGTGGGAGGACGCGGGCGATCAGGTCGCCCGCGTCCGGCGGAAATGCATATGCAAGCCGACGTCGCCCCGAAAGCGGGCGGACTTCGGTGCTACCAGCGGTAGTGCGCGAAGGCCTTGTTGGCCTGGGCCATGCGGTACAGGTCGTCCTTGCGCTTGAACGCGCCACCCTGCGAACCGAGTGCGTCGAGCAGCTC
>CANGAY010000149.1 GCA_947451735.1 Actinomycetota bacterium | reverse complement strand
CGATGCCTTCGGCCGCGTGAACGGCAACCCCGGCCTGTATGTGATGGACGGCTCGCTCATCAACGGCAACGTGGGCGTCAACCCGTTCCTCACCATCACCGCTCTGGCCGAGCGCAACATGGCCCGCATCGTGGCCGAGGACTTCGCCTAGCGTCAGCCGCCGGTGCAGGCGGTGATGCCCAGGCGGTCGAGCAGTTCACCATTGCTCAGGCTGCGGGTGCCCTGATCGGCCGTGGGGTCTGAGTTGATCAGTTCAATGGGCTCGCGGCCGGCCTTCTGCAGCGCCACGTTGGCGTCGGCATCCGTGGTGATCTTGCGCGTGTTCTCCACCACGTCGCCCCAGTCGCGCACCTGATCGGTCGGCGGCACCAGCGGGGCCACCGAGGCGAGGAATCGGTGCCAGGCCGCAGCCACCTGCGGGTACCACGCGGCGGCCTTTGCGGGGTCATCTGTGGGCGGGTCGCCGGCGGCATTCAGCGCGCGGTACAGCACGGTGCATGCGGCGCCCGCCTTCGTACGCAGGGCCGCGGCGGTGAGCGCCGGCCCGGTGGGGGTGGGCACGGTGACCTCAGGCGTGCTGGCCACCGGCTGATGCTGCGGGCCACAGCCGGTGAGGGCGGTGGCGATGGCTGCGGCGCCCAGCACTGCGGCGATGCCGCCGCGCAGCCTCATTCGTCGCCCGATGCACCCTCGCGAACGCGCGCGTCGGCGTCGAGGGCCATCTGCTTCATCTCCTCGGTGCGCGCGGCCACCCTGGCCGCCAGTTCGGGGTCGGACAGCGCGAGGATGCGTGCGGCGAGCAACGCGGCATTCGTGGCGTTGTCCACCGCCACCGTGGCCACCGGTACGCCACGGGGCATCTGCACGATCGAGAGCAGGCTGTCCATGCCCGACAGCGCGCTGGTGCGAACGGGCACGCCGATCACGGGCAGGATGGTGACCGACGCCAGCATGCCCGGCAGGTGGGCGGCGCCGCCGGCGCCCGCGATGATCACCTGAATGCCGCGGTCGGCGGCCTCCTTGCCGTACTGGATCATCTCCTCGGGCGTTCGATGCGCGCTGGTCACGCGCACCTCGTGGCCGATGCCCAGCTCGCCCAGGATGTCAACGGCCGACTGCATCACGGGCAGGTCGCTGTCGCTGCCCATCACCACGCCCACCACCGGGGCACTCACAGGCGCACCATCGACGCGGCCAGACGGGCGGTCTCGAGGGCATCCTCTGGGCTGGCTCCGAGTGCGGTCACGTGGCCCATCTTACGGCGCACGCGCACGTCGGCCTTGCCGTAGAGGTGCACGTAGGCGCCGCCGATGCTCATCGCATCGGCGATGTCCGGGTTGCTCGGGCCGTCGCGATCACCCAGCAGGTTCACCAGCGCCGCCCCCGGGGCAATCAGTTCGGTCGGGCCGAGCGGGAGGCCCAGGATGCCGCGCAGGTGGTTCTCGAACTGCGATGTGACGCACGCCTCGATGGTGTGGTGGCCCGAGTTGTGCGGCCGGGGCGCCAGTTCGTTGATGAGGATGCGGTTGCCGGCGGTGTGGAACATCTCCACGCCCGTCACGCCGGCACCACCGGCCGCCTCGGCAGCGGCGCGCGCCACACGCTTGGCCTCGTCGGTCACGCCCGGGTCAACCGGGGCGGGGCAGAGCAGTTCGCGAAGTACGTGGTCGTGCTGGCGGGTCTCCACCACCGGGTACACGGCGTCGCCGCCACCGTGCCTGCGCGCCACCATCACGGCCAGCTCGCGCTGGAAGTTGACGAATTGCTCCACCAGCACGCCGCCGCCGCGCTCGGCGAGCCCCGGGTAGGCCGCGCGGGCCTCCTCCGGATCGGCGCACAGCGCGTTGCCGTAGCCGTCGTAGCCCAGGTGGCGCGACTTCAGCATGAGCGGCCAGCCCAGGTCGCGGCCGATGGCCTCGAGATCATCAATGGAGTCGGGTACCGCGAATGGCGGCACGGGCAGTCCCTCGTCGGCCAGCCGCTGCTTCTGCAGGGCCTTGTCCTGCACCACCCGCATGCGGGCCGGGTGGGGGCGCACGGGCGTGCCGGCGTCCTCAACGGCCATGAGAAACTCGGCATCCACGAACTCGTTCTCGAGCGTGAGCACGCCCACCTCGCGACCGATGCGAAGCAGGGCGTCGCGGTCCTTCCAGTCACCCTCCACCACGCCGGCGGCCATGGGCGTGGCGGGCTCGCCGGGCTGCCCGAGCACCGCCACCCGGATGCCGAGCGGCCAGGCTGCCAGCACCGTCATCTGGGCCAGTTGGCCGGCTCCGGCGATGCCGACGTCGTATGTGGGGGCGTGCTCGCTCACCCGCCGGACGGTACCAGCGCTCCGTGGCAGGTTCGCGCGCATGAGAACCCCCAGTGCAGTGCGCATGGCGGCGGGTGCCGCCGTCCTCGCCGCAGCCACGCTCGGCCTGGCGGCATGTGGATCGACCGACACGGCCTCCACCGTCACCCGCAGCGCCGCACCCGGCACATCGTGCCCCGTGCAGAGCGGCTCCAAGGGCAACTACATCACCTTCGTGAACGACCTCGGCACCGACGTCGTCCTCGACGTGCCGCGGAGTTCGTGGACGTGTGACGGCTACTCGGGTGCGGCGACACCCGGCAGGATCGACGGGCGCACGATCGGGCCGGGCGCCCAGCCCCGTACGCGCATGGAGCAGGTGCGCGACAAGGACACGTGGCAGAACACCGAGTTCACCCTCAAGCTTCGGGCGGGCAACGGGGTACTCGTGTCGCTTCGGATCGGCACGTTTCCGTACAGCGGCGGCACCGGGTATCGGTGGGGCATGGACATTGACGGGAAGCGTTGGTGCGAATCGGATAAGGCCGTGGTCGAGTTCCGCAACGTTGACGGCAAGCCCGCCTGGGCAACGCTGCGGAACGCGTGCGAGAGGTACGTCGACGCGAAATTGCTGTTCACGACCGTACGGCCGGCGTAGCGCGACCTGACGTCGCTGGTAGGTTGCCCCGTATGAACCTCCCACGCTTCGCTCGCCTGATCCTCGTGGCCTCCCTTGCCTCGGGAGCCGTGCTCGGTCTCGGCGCCTGTGGGTCGGGTGACACGACCTCCACCGCACGGGATGCCAGCGCGCCCGGCACATCGTGCTCTGAGCAGAAGTCGCTCGAGACCCACATGGCCTTCGTGAACGATCTCGACACCAAGATCTCCCTCGACGTGCCGCGCTCCTCGTGGAGTTGCGACGGCTGGTCGGGGGTGTCGACGCCGGGTGTGTTCGACGGCGCCGCCGTTGGACCATCCGGGCGTTACGAGAGGCGCCTGGAGGTGGCGCGCGGGTTTGAGGGGGACGCGCTGATACGGCGCACGGCGTTCACCCTCAAGATCCACGCGGCGAACAGCGTGATCGCGACGAT
>CANGAY010000148.1 GCA_947451735.1 Actinomycetota bacterium | reverse complement strand
GTGGTTGCCGCTGCCGATCTGGGCAACGCATGGGTGACGCGCGGGACCACCAGCCCATGAGGCATGCTGCGGCGGTTGGCATCGCGGGTCTGGCCATCGCCGCGGCACTCGCGGGGTGCGGTGGCACCGGCGACTCCGGCGGCGGCGCCACGTCGACCGGGCGCACCATCCGCGTTCCGGCCGATCAGCCCACCATCCAAAAGGGCGTTGACGTGGCTGCCACCGGAGACGTGGTGCTCATCTCGCCCGGCACGTACCACGAGGCGGTGGAGGTGCGCACCGACGGCGTCACCGTGCGCGGCGTCAACCGCAACACGGTCATCCTCGATGGCGGCAACCAGTTGGGCGACGGTGTGGCGGTGGACGCCGATCATGTGGCGGTGGAGAACCTCACGGCCCGGCGGTACCAGAACAACGGCGTGCTCATTGACGGCTCGCACGGGGTGACCGACGGCGAGAAGTACCCGGCCGATGCCCAGCCGGGCAAGGGCGATCTGGCCATCGACGGCTACCGGGTGGCGTATGTGACCGCCGCGAACAACGGCCTGTACGGCATCTACGTGTTCGCGTCCAGGAATGGCGTGGTGACAAATTCGTATGTCTCGGGCAGCCCCGACTCGGGGCTCTACATCGGTCAGTGCGACCCATGCAATGCCGAGGTGCGCAATGTGACCATGCGCGACAACGCAATCGGGTACTTCGCCACCAACACCCGCGGCCGGGTGCTGGTGACCCAGTCGGACATGTCGCACAACCGCCTGGGCGTGGCGCTGAACAGCGACGACGCCGAACTGGGCGCGCCGCAGGCCGGTACGACTGTGCGCGACAGCACCATCACCGCCAACGACAACGCCGCGGCACCGGCCATCCGCGAGGGCTTCAGCGGTGGCGGCGTGGGCATTGCCGGTGGCCGCGACAACGTCATCGCCAGCAACCGCATCACCGACAACGGCGGTGTGGGCGTGCTGCTGGTGTCGCAGCAGGGCTACCGCGCGGCGGGCAATACGGTCACCGCCAACCGCATCGAGGGCCACGACGTCGACGTGGTGTCCGTGGTGCGCTCGGCGGGTTGCTTCAGCGGCAACAGCATCGGCACGTCGATCCCCGACGACATCCAGCGCGTGGTGCCCTGTACGGGCCGCGCCACGGTGGCCCCAACGCGCCGCCCCTTCACCACGGCAAAGGCCCCACCGGACGTGGACTACACAAAGATCCCCCTGCCCCCGAAGCAGCCATCAATGCCACGAGCAGCCGGCTGACCCAAACCGGGGACAGACCCTCCCCGGTGCCAGGCACCCACCGGTGCCTGGCACCGTTGGGTGTCTGGCACCGGGTGCTGCACGGCTAGCCTGCGGACGTGCCGAACGCGTCCGTTCCCGCCCTTGAGGTCTCAGGGCTCACCAAGGTCTATGACGACGGCACGGCCGCCCTCGACGATCTGTCGTTGACGGTCCCCGACGGCGGATTCCATGGGCTGCTCGGGCCCAATGGGTCGGGCAAGAGCACGCTCATCGGCATCATCACCGGTCTGGTGCGCGGGCCCGCCGGCCACGTGAAGGTGTTCGGACACGATGCCGTTGCCGACCACCGGCTTGCCCGCACCATGGTGGGCCTCACGCCGCAGGAGGTGCACCTCGACCGGTTCCTCACCGCGCGCGAGGTGCTGTCGTTCCACGGCCGCTACTTCGGCATGACAAAGGCCGATGCCAACGAGCGCGCTGACGAACTGCTGGTGGCGTTCAACCTCGAGGGCAAGTCGGGCACGCGGCCCAACAGGCTGTCGGGCGGCATGCGCCGCCGGCTGCTCATCGCCCGCGCGCTGGTGCACCGCCCGCGCCTGGCCATTCTCGACGAGCCCACCGCGGGTGTGGATCTGGAACTGCGCCACGATCTGTGGACCTACCTGCAGCGCCTGCAGGAGGAGCAGCGCACCACCATCCTCCTCACCACGCACTATCTGGAAGAGGCCGAGGCGCTCTGCGACGACATCGCCCTCATCCGCGACGGCCGCATTCTGGCCGAGGGAAGCGTGGACGAACTGATCGAACGCTTCGGCGGCCCGCGACTGGAAGACGCGTACCTGGCCGCGATGGAGACGTCGCGGTGACAGGAACCGGTGGGGGACAGACACCACGCGGTGTCAGGCACCGGGGGGTGTCTGGCACCGATGAGCGGCTGCTGCGGCAGGCGTCGCGGCGGGGCACCGCTGCGCTCTCGGGTCGCGAGGTGCGCCGCGTCACCAAGTTGTGGAGCCAGACCATCCTGCCGCCGGTGGTCACCGCCGTGCTGTTCATGGCCGTGTTCGGCGGGGCGCTCGGCGGCCAGCTTCGACAGGTATCGGGCATCTCGTATCTGTGGTTCATCCTGCCGGGCCTGTTGGTGATGACCGTGGCCGGGCAGGCCTACGCCAACACCTCCACCAGCCTGTACCAGGCGCGCAACGAGGGGTACATCGACGACATCCTCTCGTCGCCGCTGCGCCCGGCCGAGGTGGTGTGGTCGTACATGGTGGGCGGGCTCTACCGCGGCTGGATCAGCGCCGCGCTGGTGGGTGCCATCGCCCTGCCGTTCGTGGACGGCGTGGAGAACTGGTTCCTCGCGCTCGCCGTGCTCATCCTCACCGGCATCATCTTCAGCGCGCTGGGCGTGATGACGGGCATCTGGGCCGACTCATTCGACCAGCAGGCGTTCGTGGCCGCCCTCATCATCTCGCCGCTCGCCCTGCTCGGCGGGGTGTTCTACAACGTCGAGACCCTCAGCGAGCCGTGGCGCACGCTCACCCTGCTCGACCCCATCTACTACCTGGTTGACGCCGAACGCGCGGGCGTCACCGGGCTGCACGAGAGCGCGGTATGGCTGTCGGTGATCATCGCCGCGGTGGTGGCGGTCATCGCCGCGCTGTGGGCCGTGCGTCAGTTCCGCCGAGGCAAGCGGCTGCGGCCCTAGCGCCCGGTACCGCTGCCCCGCCCGGTGGGTACGATGCCCGGCATGACCGACTCTTCCCGCGGCTTTCCGCCCTCCATCGCGGCCGTGTTCGCGCTCGATCTCGCAGCCCTCATCGTGTGCCTGGTGGCCACGGTGTCGGCCATGAGCGCCTGGCCGGCATTCATCCTCGCGCTTGCCGTCTTCCTCATCGGCGCTGTCAACTGGTTCGCGTTGAAGTGCGCCGGCACGTTTCACCCCGCAGCCACGTCGGCGTGGGCACTGGGCCTCTCCGCACTCGCGTGGTCCATCGGGCTGCTCGCCGCGATGGCCTAGGCGCCCCGCCTACAACTCGACGGCGTCGATCACCTCGTGGCGCCCCTGGCCGGTACCGATGAGCGTGATGGGCACGCCGGTGAACTGCGCGATGCGGTCCACGTAGGCGCGGGCCTTGGGCGGCAGGTCGTCGAGGTTCTTCACCCCGACGATGTCCTCATC
>CANGAY010000147.1 GCA_947451735.1 Actinomycetota bacterium | reverse complement strand
TACCCGAACTGCATCGGCGCCTTGTCGCCGAATTTCTCGGCACCTTCATCCTGGTGGCCGGTGGCTGCTCCGCCGTGGCGGTCGACTACCGGCTGCACGGCGTGCTGGGCGGGCACGTGGGCACCGCCGTGGCATGGGGGCTCATCGTCGCCGTGGTGGTGTTCTCGATCGGCCACCTGTCCGGCGCCCACATCAACCCCGCGGTCACGCTCGCCTTCGCGAGCGGCCGGCACTTCCCGTGGCGCGAGGTAATCCCGTACTGGGTGGCGCAGGTCACCGGCGCAATGTGCGGCGCGTTCGCGGTGGCCGGGCTGTTCACCGACGAGAGCGGACTGTCGCGCACCCGGCCGAACACCATCGGCAGCGGCACCGCAGTGGCCATCGAGGTGGTGATCACCGTGGTTCTGATGCTGGTGGTGATGGCGGTGGCCACCGACAGCCGCGCGCAGGGTGCGCTTGCCGCCGTCGCCATCGGGGCAACGGTGATCGTGATGGGTCTGGTGATGGGGCCCATCACGGGGGCATCCATGAACCCGGCCCGCTCCATCGGCCCCGCGGTGGCAACCGGCGACTACACGGGGCTGTGGATCTACGTGGTGGGCCCGATCATCGGCGCCGGCATCGGTGTGGCCATCTACGGATATCTGCGTGGCCGCCCACATCCGGTGGGCGCCGAGCCCGACGCCGCAGCCGGCAAGGATCTGCCCTGAGGCCGATACGGTGCCGGTACGGCGCGAATCGCCGCCGCACGGGATCGACGCACGGGAGGCCATCGTGGAAATGAACGAGGCGCGGACTCTGGTGTTCGGGGCGACCGGCGGGTTCGGCGGCGAGGTCGCGCGATCGCTCGCCGCCCGCGGAGCCACCGTGGCGGTGAGCGGTCGTGACCCGGAACGGCTCGCGCACATCGCGGCCGAGGTGAACGGCCCTGCGCGGGCGGGCGACGTGACCGCGCCCGGCGCACCCGACGAGTTGGTGGCCTGGGCCGCAGCGGAACTGGGCGGGCTCGACGTGGTGGTGATGGCAGCGGGGGCCGTGGCGTTCGGCCCGGTCGCCGAACTGACCGACGACGTCTTGCACGCCGTGATGGACCTCGACCTCATCGCACCGATTCAGGTGGCGCGCGCAGCCGCCAGCACGCTTGGCGAGGGCGGGGTGATCGTGCAGGTGTCGGCCATCGTCGCCGACCAGCCCATGGCGGGGCTGGCCGCGTACTCGGCTGCCAAGGCGGGCCTCACCGCCTTCGACGTCGCGTTCCGACGCGAGATGCGCCGGGTGAAGGTGCGGGTGCTCGACGCCCGACCACCGCACATGGAAACGGGCCTCGCCACGCGGCCCATCGCAGGCGCGGCACCCGGCCTCGCCGCGGGCGCCGACCCGCGCGAGTACGCCGACGCACTCGTGGCCGCGATCGCCGAGGATGGCTCCGCCCCCGACTGGATCAGCTGACCGTCGCCCGACATGGCAACCTGTCGGCGTCCGGTTGCACGCCACCCCAGTCGAGGAGCCCCCTGATGACGCATCTGCGCACCGCCATCACGGCGACGGCGGCGATCGGATCACTCGCGCTCGGTGGCGCCGCCATGGCAAGCCCCACCACCGGGCACACCATCACCGGCAACGACGGTGAGCGCATCGAGTACTTCACGCACGGCAACCCCGGCGAACCGGCGCTCATGATCTCCCCCGCCTTCACGGGCTCAGCCAAGCTGTACGCGCAGAAGTTCGGCGCCGCGCTGCCCGGCTGGTTCGTGGTGGCCACGCAGCTTCGCGCCCACGGCACGGGCGGCGGATGCACCGATGGCGCGGTCACGTGGTGCAAGTCGTCGCAGGCGCCATGGCAGGGCAGCTACTCAGGGTTTCGCATGTCGCGCCTCACGGCCGACGTGCAGGCGGTGCGCAGGCACCTGGGCCTCACGCGCACAGCCATCATGGGCCACAGCATCGGCATGAGCGTGGTGACCGGCTACATCGACACGTACGGCACCAGGGGCATCACCGGCATGTTCGTGTACGACCAGTCACCCAAGAACCTCGACGTGGGGCAGCCCGAGGTGGCGTCGTTCCCCCCGGGTATCGCCACCTACCCGGTGAGCGCGCTCAACACCTTCACCGACACCTTCGGCGTGTTCGAGCGCGGCCACGGCTACGTGAACGTGCCCACCAACAACCGGCTCATGCTGGGCGGCCCCACCGGCAACCCAGTGTTCGACCCCGCCAACCCACAGCCGGCCTTCCTGCTTCGTGAATCGGACTGGAAGCAGTGGCAGAAGTTCGCCAACCGACTGAACGGCAAGGCGCTGGGCCTCATGTTCTGGAGCACCATCACGCAGGACTACACCGACACCTATCGCGTGGTGCGCGACTCGCACATGCCAGTGCTGGTGTACGGCGGCAAGAGCAGCATCGTGCCGTGGAAGGCCATGCGGTGGGTGCACCAGCAGCTGCCGGGCAGCGAGTTCATGCTGTTCGGCACGCAGGTGGGCGTGCACGGGGCGTTCCTCAACCCACCGCCGTCAGGGACCACCTTCATGCGCCGGGTGCGCAGCTTCTTCGAACGACGCATTCGACCGCGAGCGAACGCCTGAGTCCTGCTACTGTGCCCCGGCCCGATGGGGCGGTTAGCTCAGTTGGTAGAGCACCTGCCTTACAAGCAGGGGGCCGGCGGTTCAAGTCCGTCACCGCCCATTGCTCGCTGCTGTGCCTGGGGGTGTAGCTCAGCTGGTTAGAGCGCAGGACTGTCAATCCTGAGGCCGCGGGTTCGAGTCCCGTCACTCCCGCTTCACGAGGGCCCCGCATTCGCGGGGCCCTCGTCCGTTTGGGGCGATACGCCAGCCATGTCCCCGTCGGCCGATACCCTTGACCCCGACGCACCTCCACACCAAGGACTCCCCATGCGCGATCGCACCACCGCCACCCGCGGCACCGTCTGCCTCGACGGGTACCAGACAGACGGGCCCTGCTGAATGCGGCGCAAGGGTGACCTTCCCCAAAAGACGTGCGCAACGTGCGGCCGTCCATTCGCGTGGCGGAAGAAGTGGGCCGAGAACTGGGACGAGGTGAAGTACTGCTCAGAGCGCTGTCGGCGCAACCGGCCGAAGGCCGATGCCGACGACGGCGACGACGGCCACTGATCGCCCAGTCGGTGACGCACGTGATGTTGAGGGCGACCAAGCGCACGGCGGTCGCCGGCGAGGGCAAACCGCAGACAACCCACCGGGGAAGCCAGCCGCGATAGATTCACCACGTAACGATCCCCTGAAAGAGCGCCTGTGCCGAGCCCCCGCGTTTCCCTTCGAAGCAGCACACGCCGTGTCGCGGCGACTCTCGCCGTGGTTGCGATCGGCGCCGTCGCTCAAACGGCCCTCGGCGTAAGCGTCACGGCGACCGGCGGGCTCAGTTCGCCCAGCGGCCTTGCCCTCACTCCCGATG
>CANGAY010000146.1 GCA_947451735.1 Actinomycetota bacterium | reverse complement strand
GCCTGCCTGCGGCAGGTCGAAGTCCTCCTCTGCACGCGGGCCGAGGCCCATGCGGATGGCGGCCATGTCGGTGAAGGTGGCCATAGTCTGCATGACCACGTCCTGCACCGGGGTGGTCATGAGGCGGCGCAGCATCTCGGCCGCGACCATCTCCTCCTGCGTGAGCTCGCGCTCCTCGCCCTCCTGTGCCTGCGGGGCGTCCTGCGGGGCTTCCTGGTCGTCGCTCATGTGCTCTTCACCGTCCCAACGATTTCGAGTGCTTCCTCCGCAGACCGGCGCGTGCGCTCGGCTGCTCGGGCATGGGTCACTGCGGGGTCCTCGCCCTGCTCGAAGGCGCGGCGCTGGCGCTGCGCGCCGTTGCCCTCCTCCAGCATGACGGGGATGCGCGCCAGGAAGGGCTCGAGCCCCAGGCGTGCGTGCACCGGCGCGGTCCAGTCAACAAGCGCGCGAATGGCGTCTGTGGTTGATCGCACGTCACCGGTGCGGAGGTTGATCATCTCGCCCTCGAGGCCGTGACGCTGCGCGCGCCACAGGTTCTCCTCGATGAAGCGGCCGGCGTCGGCGGGCAGGGCCACGCCGGCGTCGTAATCGTCGGCGAAGCGCGCGATGAGGGCCAGCGACAGCGCGGTGACCGCGAGCGCCTCCATCATCTCGGTCTGCCCGTCGGCGATGCGCACCTCGATGGTGCCGAAGTTGTGGTGCGGGCGGATGCTCCACCAGATCTGCGTGCTCTCCACGATTGACCCGGTGCGCGTGAGCAGGTTGACGAACTGCTCGTACTCATCCCAGTTGGCCAGCGGGTCGGGCACGCCGCAGCGCGGGAACGACCGGGTGAACAACGACGTGCGGGTGGAGTGCAGGCGCGTGAGGCGGCCGGTGTACACGGCGCTGTTGGCCGAGAGCGCCAGCAGTTCGGGCAGCACGCTGCGCATGGCCGTGCAGATGGCGATGGCGCGGTCGGCGTCGTTGATGCCCACGTGGATGTGCTGCGACCACGTGTTGTTGATCCACGCGATGTAGCCAAGCTCGCCCTCCACCCTGCGGTAGTGCGGGGTGTCGATGATGCGCTGCTCCTGCCACGTGCTGAACGGGTGGCACCCGGTGAGGCCGATGGCCATGCCGTGGTCTTCCAGCAACTGGGCCACTGCAAGCCGGCCCTGGATCAGGTCGAGCGCAGCATCGGCGAAGCGGCCGTGCGGGTTGGTGCGGTACTCGATCTCGCTGGCGATGAGTTCGCCGGCCAGGTGCGGTGCCAACTCGGGCGGTGCCGCCTCGATCAACTCCTCGAAGCGCTGCACCAACGCGAACGTGGACGGGTCGAGGAGCTGGTACTCCTCCTCGAGGCCCACGGTGAAGTCGGTGGACGCCGCGTAGCGATCGCGCACGCCGTGGAGGATGGAGTCAGGCCCGGGCACGACCGGGGAGGCTACCAGCGGCCCACCGAAATCCTGCGACGGGCGGCGGGTTGGATCTACCGGCCGCTGGGCCGGCGCGGGACGATGCGCACGCGGTTCGATCGGCTGCCATCCGCACTGGTGAAGTACACGAGCGCGGCCCGACTGGCGCGTCGCTGCCACGTGAAGCGGCCGCGTGCATCCACCAGTGCGGTGCCGCCGGCGATGTACGACCGGGACCCGGCCAGACGCACGTGCGCCACCACCCGCGTGCCCGCGAGGCCGGTGGTGGTGCCCGTCACGAAGATGCGCCCGGCCTGCCGGCCCCTGCCCGCGCGGCCGACGACGGTGATGCTGGGCAAGGCATGCTGCGCGCTGCCCCCGGCTCCCGTCTCATTTGACGAGGCGTTCGGGGCTGCGGGCGGACCGTCTGCGGGGGTGGGTGTGGGTGTGGGTGCGGGTGCGGCGGTCGCCGTGAACGTGGCTGTGGTCGCATCCGGTGCGGTCACCAGCGTGTACAGGCCTGCCTGAGTGGGCGCGTACGAGGCCGTGCCGTCACCGTTCCCATCGACCGTGACGTCGAAGGTGCTGAGCGTGAAGTCGGGCGCGATCACCTGGACGGTCTCCGTGAACGACGCCGGGAACCCGGTGAGGGCGATGGAGCTCGGTGCGCCGACGACCGCAGCCGTGGCGGTCATTCTGGGCGAGCCGGGCACCGCCGCAGTGGACACCGCCCCCCAGAGGTCGGACGTTGACGCGCCCACCGCGTTCTGCGCGACCACCGAGTACGTGTACCAACGCGATGGGACGAGCGAGATGGCCGTGTAGGTGGTGGTGCCGGCAGACACGCCAACGGGGGTACCCCCGTTCACGCTCACCGAGTACCCGGTGAGCGTGGAGCCGCCGTCATGCGCCGGGGGCGCCCATGTGAGCGTGGTGGCCGTGGAGGTGACATCGCTGAACACCAGGCCGGTGGGCGGATCGGGGACGGCCGCGTCGGTCGCCTGCGTGCCCTCGAGTGCCGCCGAGGCAATAGGGCCGTTCACCACATACACCTGGAAGGCATGCGACGCCCCGGGCGCGAGGCCGCTCGCGGTGTAGCTCGGGGTGGGCGTCCACGTGAGCGTGCCGCCGTCAACCCGCACCTGGTAGCCGAGAATGGGCCATCCGGCGACGGGCGCGGGCGGGGTCCAGCTGGCCGTGATGGCCGAACTGGTGACACCCGTGAAGTTGAGGTTGGTCGCTGCCGCCGTCGGCGTTTGCGGCGGAGGCGGCGTACTGGGCGCGAGGGTCGGCTGCGTGCCGCTGACCGCCGTAGCTGACTGGCCCTGCGCGTTCACCGCCTTGACGGAGACCGTGTAGCTCGTGCTGGGGCTCAGCCCGGACAGGTCGATTGACGGGCTCCCCACGAACGTTGGGGCACTCGAGTTGACCGTCACCTCGTACTGGGTGACCGCGGAGCCGCCGTCATCTGCGGGCGGTGTCCAGTAGGCCGTCATCGAATCGGTGGTGACGGCGTTGAACACCAGATCGGTTGGGGCCTGCGGGACGGTCGCCGCAGACGGGGTGAATGTGATGACCACCTGGCCATCGCCACCCGCCCCGGATGTGGCGACGCCACCTGCGTTGGCGGCCGACCCGAACACCGGGGACGTGCCCACGGCGCCGTAGCTACCGCCCGCTCCGCCGCCACCGGCCTGGGTGCATCCGTGCGGGCCGTTCCAGTTGCCACCACCGCCGCCGCCGTACCCGCCACCACCGCCGCCGCCACCGCTGGAGGCGCCACCCGCGCCGTAGATGCCGTTGCCGCCCTTGCCGGCGACTCCTGACGTGCTCATCGGGTACGAATTGCCCGTGCCGGTGGTGCTGCCCACGCCGCCGCCGCCGGTGGGGTTGCCGCCACCGCCTCCGAAGGCACAGGTGCCCACCCCCGGGCCGCCGTTGGCGCCCGCCTCCGCGGCTGCGGACCCGCCGTATGAGTTGCCGCCGCCTCCTCCGCCGCCCGCGACCACATACGCGATTCCGTTGACCAGCACGGC
>CANGAY010000145.1 GCA_947451735.1 Actinomycetota bacterium | reverse complement strand
TTGCCGGGAGGAGCCTGGAAGCCGGCGATGTAGCCGACCACCGGGGTCTTCATGTTGTCGGCGATGAAGCGGCCTGCCTTCTCCTCCTCGTCGCCACCGATCTCACCCACCATCACCACGAGGTCGGTGCCCGGATCGTTCTCGAAGCGCTGCAGGATGTCGATGAACGACGAGCCCACGATGGGGTCGCCACCGATGCCCACCACCGAGCTCTGGCCGATGCCGAGGTCGCCGATCTCCTTGGAGATCTGGTACGTCAGCGTGCCGGAGCGCGAGACGATGCCCACGCGGCCCGGGGTGAAGACGTCGGTGGGCATGATGCCCACGGTGGCCTCGCCGGGGCTGATGATGCCCGGGCAGTTGGGACCGATGAGCGTCTGGTCGCCACGCTTCAGGTGCGTGTACACACGCATCATGTCGTGGGCGGGAATGCCCTCGGTGATGCAGATGGTGAGGTCCACGCCTGCATCCAGCGACTCGTACAGGGCGTCCGTGGCGAACCGCGGCGGCACGAAGATCATCGAGGTGTTGGCGCCCGTGGCCTCCACCGCGTCACGCACGGTGTTGAACACGGGAATGCCGTCGACGTCCTGCCCGGCCTTGCCGGGGGTGACGCCGGCCACCACGTTGGTGCCGTATGCCTTGTTGCGCAGGGTGTGGAACTGGCCCTCGCGGCCGGTGATGCCCTGCACCACCAGCTTGGTGTCCTTGTTGACGAGGATGCTCACGAGGCCTCCTTCGCGAGCTCGACGGCGCGCTTGGCGGCGGCGAGCATCGTGGGCTCAACCACCACGTTGGCGGGTGCGCGCTCGGCGATGATGGCGCGACCCTCCGGTGCGGCGGTTCCATCGAGGCGCACGACGATGGGCAGCGTGGCGCCCAGCGTGTCGATTGCCGTCAGGAGGCCTTCGGCCACCTGGTCACAGCGGGTGATGCCACCGAAGATGTTGATCATGAGCGACTTCACCTTCGGGTCGCTCAGCAGTACCTCGAGCGCCGTGGCAACTGCCTCGGCGTTCGAACCACCACCTGCATCCAGGAAGTTGGCGGGCGTGCCACCGGCAAGCGCCACCACGTCGAGGCTGCTCATCACGATGCCGGCGCCGTTGCCCATGATGCCGACGTCGCCGTCGAGCTTCACGTAGGTCACGCCGCGCTCCTGCGCCATGCGCTCCTGCGGGTCGTCGGTGACGCTCTCCTGCAGCTCGGCCAGGTCCGGGTGACGGAACAGCGCGTTGTTGTCGATGGACACCTTGGCGTCCAGGGCGACCACGCGGTCGTCCTCGGTCCAGATGAGCGGGTTGATCTCGATGAGGGTCGCCTCGAGGTCGATGAAGGCCTCGTACGACTTCATGAGTGCGTCGAGCACGCCCTTCTGGGCGGGCTCGTCGATGCCGGCGTGGTAGATGAGCCAGCGTGCGTGGTGCTGCTGGAAGCCCGTGAGCGGGTCCACGTGCAGGCGCGCCAGCGCCTCCGGGTGCTCCTCGGCCACGCCCTCGATGTCCATGCCGCCCATTGCGGAGAGCATCACGAGGGGCTTCTTCGCGCTGCGGTCGAACGTGACCGAGGCGTAGTACTCCTTCTTGATGTCCGAGGCGGACTCGATCCACACGCGCTTGACGGTGTGGCCCTTGATGTCCATGCCCAGGATGTTCTCGGCCTCGGCGTAGGCCTCATCCGGGGTCTTGGCGAGCTTGATGCCACCGGCCTTGCCGCGGCCGCCCACCTGTACCTGCGCCTTCACGACGACCGTCCCGCCGATTGCCTCGGCTGCGGTCTTCGCCTGCTCGGGCGTGTCGGCAACCTCGCCGGACGGCACGGCGAGCCCGTGCCGGGCGAACAGCTGCTTGCCCTGATACTCGAAGAGATCCACCCGCGTCCCTTGGTTCGCTGTCAGTGATCGGCCCGCAACAAGGCGGGCCGATCGCGCATCCTAGCCATGGCGGGCGTCTGCGTGCGCCGTTTCGTGTGTCCGGAGGGAAACCCGCGGCCAACGGCCCGTCGCGGGGTCGCACAGGCTCACGCCGTTGAAGTTGCAGTCCGGTTCCGAGCCAGGTCGACACGGCTCCGGGTGCCGCAGCATGGAAAGCGTCATGAGGGTGTGAGATCCACAGACCTGATCCGTGAGGGTGGTGGCGTTCAGCCACCGATCGCAGGTGTCGGCGTACTTCTCCCAACCTGCCGGCTGCGGCGTGCCCGGCGTCCACGTGGGTGGGGTCAGCCCGGTGGCCGAAGGGCATGACGTCATCAGCCACGTCTCTGCGGCAGGGATGATCTCCGTGGACCGGGTGGACGGTGCGCCCGGCCACGTCGGCCACATACCCGTCCAGTGCGGCAGCAGATCATCCACCAGGACGATGAACCCGGAAACCATCTGCACGTCGCCGACGAACAGCTTGCTCGGGCAGCTGTCCCAAGCCGCGGCGTAGTCGCTCAAGCTCGTGAAGGTTCCCCAGTACTTGTTGACGCGCGTGGACGGGAAATGAACGCAGTCGTTGAAGCTGGGGGCGTTGAAGTTGTCCACCACCACCGAGGCATTGGTCAGGGTCGTCGGGGTGCGAAACCACTGCCGTGCCGCATTGGCCGACCTCGCCTTGTATGCTCGCTTCGCGTGCTTTGCCAACTTGCCGGTGCCCCCCGCAAATCCGCCCACCTCACGGTGGGGCACCGCGGTCATCGTCGCCTGAAGTGACTTGGTCCCGTCGCCGGCCCGGCTCGCCACGATCTTCGGTGACGACATCGTGGCGATGAAGGTGCGCTCATCACCGCCCAAGGTGAAGTCGAGGGCCACGTTCGGCGGGTCCTGGCCGAAGGAGTCTCCCCCCGGGTGCGACCACAAGTGCACGAATGCCTTCATCGAAAGGGTGCCCGCGTCACGGTCGGGGCGATCGGTGAACCAGGTCACCCCGTGCCGGGCGGACCGCATGGGCATGGTGAAGGTGTAGGCATCCCTCTTTCCTGCGATGGGCGCCATCTGCGCGGTCTCGGTGTCGAACACGAAGAGGTACGACGTGGCATTGCGCGCCTGCTGGGATTGCGCCGGTGCCGTCTGGGCAATCGCCGCGGGCGCTGCGACGGCCAGGGCTGCTGCTGTCAGCGCGATGAGGGTTCCGGGGCGCAAGGGGGTCTCCGTGTTCGTGGTGCGCGCGGCGGACTGTACCTGCGGTGTGATCGGATCACCGGGTGGGTGGGTCGGCATGTTCGCGCGGGGTACCCTCGGTGCATGGCGGGTGCATGGGAGATCGCGGAGCGGCTCGAGATGCTGCTGGTGCTGCAGTGGCTCGACGAGGATCGTCCTGCGGATGGGTGCGTGGTGCTCTCCATCGCCACGGCGGCGGCCGAGCTGGACCTGGACGACGACGAGGGGCTCCTCGAGGTGATGGGCGCGCTGTCGGCGCTGGAGGAGCAGCGGCGCATTGATGTGACGTGGCCGCGTGGGCCGGGGG
>CANGAY010000144.1 GCA_947451735.1 Actinomycetota bacterium | reverse complement strand
GCGGCGGCATACCGGCGTACGGCATGGCGGCAGTGCGGGGGCTTCGACGAACGGATCCCCGCGTACTACGAGGACGTGGATCTCTGCCTCCGACTCCACGGCGCCGGGTGGACGACCACCGTGGCCACCGGGGCGCGGGTGCGACACCTCGGCGGACGCACGTACGGCACACAGCCGCGGCGCGTGACGTATCTGGCCGCCTACGGGCGGGGCTACACCCTGCACCGTCACCGGCACCTGCTGCGCGGCACCGGTGCGGCCGCCATCGGCCTGGAGGCGATCGTCGCCCTCCTTGCCAGCGCACGCCGGCGCTCCACGCTGCCCGCCCGTGGGCGCATCGCCGGATGGCGAGCGGCCACCCCGCTGCCCGCGCCCGGCCGCAGGCCGCCGATGATCGTGGGGGTTCTGGCCGGCCTGCGCCATCGGTGGTGGCACCGCCGCGCGCAGCGCACCTGACACCGCCCACGCACCCCAGTAACGACGCCGGCCGGGCCCCGAAGGGCCCGGCCGGCGGGTAATTCGCGATGTCGCGGGCGACCTAGCTCAGCTTGGAAAGCTGCGTGGTGGCCTTCGACAGGATGGCGCTCGGCAGCGGGGCGTAGCCCAGGCCCGCCAGCTGACCCTGGGCCTTGCTGCCCAGGAAGTAGGTGAACGCCTTGCTCACCGCGGCGTTGTTCTTGCCGCCCTGCACCGCGAGGGCGTAGGTGGTGGCCACGATCGGGTAGGCACCCTTCGCCTGACTGTTCAGCACGCTGAACGTGAGGTCGCTGTTCAGCTTGGCGCCGGCACCGGCGGCCTGGATCGACTCGGTGGTGGGAGCCACATAGGCACCGTCAACGCCGATGGCGGCGGCCTGACCCGCGAGGCCGGCCTGCTTGGCGTCTGCCAGATCGACGTACCCGATGGAGTTGCTGGTGCTCTTCACGCAGTTGGCCACACCCGAGTTGCCCGGGGCCGACGACACCGTGGCCGTCCAGGTCGGGGTCTTGCTGCCCTCGGCGCCCACCTTCTGGGCGAAGCCCTGGCTGATCTGGCCCAGGTAGCTCGAGAAGTTGTACGAGGTGCCCGACGAGTCGGCGCGCACGCACACGGCGATGGGCTTGGCCGGCAGCGTGACACCCGGGTTGGACGCCGCGATGTCCTTGTCATCCCACGTCGTGATGTCGCCATCGAAGATGCCGGCAAGCGCGGGGCCCGTGAGGTTGATGGGCTTGCTCACGCCGTCGATGTTGGTGGGGATGGCCACCGCACCCAGCAGGGTGGGGAAGTAGAGCACCGTGCCCTTGATGGCCGACTGCTCCTCCGACTTGAGCGGGGCGTCACTGCCCGCCCAGTCGACGACGCCGTTGGTGAGGTCCTGAATGCCGGCGCCCGAGCCCTTGGACGCGTACGAGCACGTCTGCGAGTCCTGGCACCACTGGGTGTATGCCGGTGCGGGGAACGATGCACCCGATCCGGTGGCCGCGCCGGCGGGCGCGCTGCCGCCGCCCGATGCCGTATCGGTGCCGCCCGAGCTGCCGCAGCCGGTGATGATGAGTGCCGAGGCGCCGATAAGGCCCGCAGCGATCAGGATCCTGCCCGTCATCCGAGAATCTCCTCGTGGGGAAGCAATTGGGCTGAAGTTACAACTGTGTAACCGGTGCTCCCGGCAACGTTCACGCCACGGACACATTCGCGCAGGTTGACCAGGCGATGCCGGCTACGCGAGGAGCGTACGGCGAAGGCGCCTGATGGGCAGCATGAAGAAGACAGCGGTGAAACCGATGAGCACCGCCACGTGCGCCACGGTGAGCCACCCCACATCGCCCAGCACCAGCTCACGTGTGGCCGCCACGAAGTGCGACAGCGGCAGGCACCAGCCGATGACCTGCGCCCAGTCGGGCAGCTTGGCGAACGGGAAGAAGATCCCTGAGAACAGGAACATGGGCGTGAGCACGCCCGTCCAGAAGATGTTGAAGTGCTCGATGTTCTTCGCAAACGACGTGTAGCTCATGCCGAGCACCGCGAACGTGAGCGCGCCGATGATGAACACCAGCGGGCAGAGGATTGCCCACCAGCTGGCCACCAGGCCGAAGCAGGCCATCACGCCCAGGAACACCACGCCGTAGATGCTGCCGCGGGTGGCGCCCCACAGGTACTCGCCCACCACCACGTCGCCCACCGACAGCGGGGTGGTGACGGCTGCCTCGAACACCCGGCGCACGTGGATGCGCACGAACGCGTTGTACGAGGTCTCGAGGATGGCGCCGAACATCACGGCGCTGGCGGCCACACCCGGGGCGATGAACTGCACGTACGAGATGCCGTCCACCTGCGTGAGGTACGCGCCGAGGCCGAGGCCCATGATGGCCAGGTACGCGATGGCCTCCACGAACCTGGGGCCCAGGGTGACGAGGATGGTCTTGCGGCCGACCGTGGCGTTGCGGAACCAGAAGCGCGCCGCACCCCGGGCCGAGAGGTCGGCGGTGCTCAGCTGAGCGCCTCGATGGCCGCCTCGTAGTCGGCGGCCAGGCCGTTGTGGCCGTTGCGCAGCGCAGCGTCGATGCCGGCAAGGTATGCGTCGGCCGCGCCGCTCACGTCACCGGTGGCGGCAAGGCACTCGGCCAGATGCCCGTACGCGGCACCCTCATCCTCGGCCATGCCGAGATACGCGCGGTACTGCTCAATAGCCTCGGCGTGACGCCCGTCCTGCCGCAGGGCGACGGCCAGGCCGTACCGGGCGCGGGGCTCGTCGGGGTCGCTGTCGACCAGGGCGCTGAAGTACTCGATCCGGTCCATTGGCACACGGTAACGAAGGCGCCCGTGCCGCGACTAAGGTGCGGCGGTGTCACGATCCGGCCCCCACTCCATCTTGCGACGCCTGCGATCGCTGGCACGGCGGCGCATCGTGGGTGCCCCGCCACGCGAGATGGATCGGCGCGTGCACGCGCAGGCGGCGCGCACGACGTTCATCGCGCTCGACCTGCTCGCGGCCCGGTACCGCGAGGCCGGCACCGCGACCTCGCCTGGCCGCCCGCTGCGCCATGCGGAGCTCAGCGTGTTCTCGGAGAACGGCGAGGACGGCGTGATCCAAGCGATGCTCGAGCGCATCGGTGAGGGCTCGCGCACCTTCGTGGAGATCGGCACCGGCGACGGGCGGCAGTGCAACTGCGCCTTCCTGGCATCCGTACTCGACTGGAGCGGCATCTTCATCGAGGCCGACGCCGCGGACTGCGCCCTGCTCGCCGACCGCTACGCGGACGCCCCCGGGGTCGCCGTCATCAATGCCCGCGTCTCACCGGAGACGGTGAACGGACTGCTCGCGAACGCGCCACCCGAACCCGATGTGCTCAGCATCGACATCGACGGCGACGATTACTGGGTATGGGAGGCCATCACGTGCATCGCGCCCACGGTCGCGGTGATCGAGTACAACGCCGCACTGCCCCGGGCCTCCCGGCTGGTGCAGCCGCGTCACCATGGTCCG
>CANGAY010000143.1 GCA_947451735.1 Actinomycetota bacterium | reverse complement strand
GTTGATCGACACGGGGTGCGCCACGCCGATGGCGTAGGCCACCTGCACCTCGCAGCGGTCGGCCAGACCCGCCGCCACCACGTTCTTGGCCACCCACCTGGCGGCGTACGCGGCCGAGCGGTCCACCTTCGACGGGTCCTTGCCCGAGAAGGCGCCGCCACCGTGGCGGGCCATGCCGCCGTAGGTGTCCACGATGATCTTGCGGCCGGTCAGGCCGCAGTCGCCCATGGGGCCACCGATGACGAACTTGCCCGTGGGGTTGATGTACAGACGGATGGCCGGGTCCCACACGCCGAACTCCTCCAGCACCGGCTGGATGACCTTGCGCGTGATGTCGTCGTGGATCAGCTCCTGCGACACCTCGTCGGAGTGCTGGCTGCTGATGACCACGGCGTCCACGCCCACGGGGGTGATGCCGTCGTACTTCACGCTCACCTGCGACTTGCCGTCGGGGCGCAGGTAGTTGAGCGGGCCGCGGCGCTCGGCCGACAGACGCTCCACCAGGCGGTGGGCCAGGATGATCGGCAGCGGCATGAGCACCGGCGTCTCGTTGCAGGCGAAGCCGAACATCAGGCCCTGGTCGCCGGCGCCCTGCGAGTCGTACGGGTCCTCTTCCCCACCCGCGCGCTTCTCGTACGCCGTGGTCACACCCTGCCCGATGTCGGGGCTCTGCTTGTCGAGCGCCACCGACACGCCGCAGGTCTCGGCGTCGAAGCCGAAGCGCGAGTCGGTGTACCCGATGTGCGTGATGGTGTCGCGCACGATGCCCGGGATGTCGATGTTGGCGGTGGTGGTGACCTCACCGGCAATCATCACCTGACCGGTCGTGATGAGGGTCTCGCACGCCACACGACCCATGGGGTCCTGCGCCAGGATGGCGTCGAGGACGCCATCGGAGATCTGGTCGGCGATCTTGTCGGGGTGACCCTCGGTGACCGACTCCGAGGTGAAGAGGTACTCGCTCATGCGGCTCCTTGCCTTGAATCCAGCGAGCGAGGTTATCAGCGGGACAGGCGCCCCGCGAATCGCCCTCGTGGGGCTACTTCTGCAGCCCCACGAACACCTCGACCATCGGGTTGGCGCCCTGCGTCCCCCAGGCGGCCACGCCCGACACGTGCGACAGCATCTCGCGGTCCTTCGCCCCGTCCTTGCCGTTGAAGGCACCATTCTTCTGCAGCAGCGGCATGGCCTGCGGCACGTTGAGCCATGCGAGGCCCGTCACCTGATCGGGCATGCCCTGCGTGGCCGCGGTGAACGCCGCATTGCCGGCCAGCGAGGGCCCGGTGCCGTTGAGCACGGTGCTCACGCCCGCGGCGCGGCTGCCGATGACGGCCAGATCGCCCTTGACGCCCCACACGATGTCGCCGGTGCTGTTGATGGCCAGCTCATGGCCCTTCACACCGCCCAGATCCACCGGCGTGAACCCCTTGGCGGCCGCCGACTTGATCTTGGCCGACGGACCGAACTGCCCCAGCACCAGCGGCAGGGCCTTCGACAGCGACGTGAGCGTCTGCTCGGCCTGCGCGCCGTCGCCCGTCTTCAGCGCCAGCGACACCGACGGCGTGGGCTGTCCGCCACCCACCACCACCGCGTGCTCGCCACCGGCGAGGTTGCGCAGGTCGCCGCCGTCAACGCCCAGCAGCACCGGAAGCTGACCGGTGATGGTGTCGATCTGCTTCTTCACCTCGGGCGATGCGGTCTCGCTGGCCGTGGTGATGGCGCGCGACACGGTGTCGGCCAGGCGGTTGAAGCCGATGTACGCCACCGAGTCGGCCGGTGCCTGACTGGTGAGCGTGGGCGTGAACGCCTTCTGGTCGGCCATGGCCGGCGCGTCCACCAGCACGGCCTTCATGCGCAGGCCGTTGCTCTCGGCGGTGAGCGACATGGCCGCGGCACCCTTCACCTGACCGTTCACCAGATCACCGGCCATCGGCAGCATGTCGGCGGCGGCCTTGCCCAGTTCGTCGATGTTCACGTACGCCATGGCGAACACGTCCTTGGGCAGCAGCGCCAGGGCGTCGTTGAAGCGGAACACGCCCGACAGCGCCTGATCGCCACCGGCGGCGTGGGTGTCAATGGCCTGCTTCACCACGGCCTCACTCGAACCGATGATGAGCGCCTCGGGAGCCACCGCCACGTGCATGCCGCCCGTGGGCTCGCTGTAGAGCGTGGCGCCGTTGTAGTCGCCCGACGCCTTGAGCCCGCCATTGGCGGGGTCGGCCAGCAGCGCCTTCACCTGGTCGGCCTTGCCACTTGCCACCTGCAGCACGGCCAGAATGGGCTGGTCGGCAGCGGTGGCGAGCGCCCGGCCCGCGGCCCCGGCCGGATCGACCAGCGCGCCCTTCGCCACCGTTGACACATCGGGAACCTTGGTGGTGGCCAGTGCAGCGGCATCGCCCAGAAGCGGCTGCAGGTCCTTCTTCCACGAGATGCCCTCGCGCGCCAGTTCCTTGTTGATGCTGGCCTGCATGGAGTCGTACTCAGGGAAGTACTTGGCCAAGGTGGTGAGCTGGGTCCACTGCGGGCCGGCGGTGTCGGTGGACACCTGCACGTACAGCGGGCTCGAGGCCGGGATGTACCCGGCCACCGATGCGGCCGACGATCCGGCAGATGCCGTGTCGCCGCATCCGGAGAGCACGATCGCCCCCCCGGTGATGCCGACTGCCGCGAGCGCGGCGACGGGGATCACGAAGCGCCTGCGAAGGCGGGGGCGGGCGGGCATGCTCATTCGGGCGAAACCTCCGGGCGTCAACGGGACGAGCGGAGGGTATTACCGAAGGCGGTCACGACAGTCGCCTGCCGGTAAAGGCTCGGTTAGGGATTCACCGCTCGGCCGCGGGTGCCCGTGACATGAGTGCACGCAGGCAATCGGCAGGGGCACGCCCCTCGAACGCTGCTGCTGCAACCTGCTCGCTGATGGGCAGCTCAACGCCCACGCCCTGGGCACGGGCCAGCAGGGCGCGCACGGTGGCGAGCCCCTCCACGGTCTGGCCGATCTCGGCCTCCACGGCGTCGGCGGGCGTGCCCAGCGCGATCATCTCGCCCGCCTTGCGGTTGCGGCTATGGCGACTGGTGCAGGTGGCGATGAGGTCGCCCATACCCGCGAGACCCCTGAACGTCGCGTCGCTGCACCCCGAGTGGGCGCCCAGGCGGCTCATCTCGGCCAACCCGCGGGTGATCAGTGCGGCCTTGGCGTTGTCGCCGAAGCCCAGGCCGTCAGACATGCCGGCGGCCAGTGCGATGACGTTCTTGGCCGCGCCGCACAGCTCCACGCCGGCCAGGTCGTCGTTCACGTACACGCGAAATGCCTGCCCCGACACGGCGGCCTGCACCTGTTCCGACAGCGCCAGGTCGCCCGACACCACCGCGGCAGCGGGCTGGCCCGCGGCGATCTCCTCGGCATGGTTGGGCCCCGAGAGCACCGCGAACGGCACGCCGGCGCCGAGCGCGTCGCGCCACACCTCCGACAACAGGCGG
>CANGAY010000142.1 GCA_947451735.1 Actinomycetota bacterium | reverse complement strand
GTGTCGAGGCTGCCGTCGCCGGCGTCACGCGTTGCCTGGTTCACCAGTTCCTGAATTGCGCTGATGGCCGTGTGGAACGAGAACCGCTCGCCGATGTCCTGGCTCACCTTGTCCACGGTGGCCTCGGCCTTGCGCACCAGCGCGAGCGCGGCGTCGTCGCCGGCAAGCTCGGCGGCCGTGGGGCGCACGCCTGCGCCATCCTCGGGCAGGTTCATCACCAGGCGCCACACGCGGTCGAGGAACCTGCGCTGGCCCTCCACCCCGCTATCCGCCCACTCGGCGTCGTCGGCCGCGGGGCCCATGAACAGGATGTAGAGCCTGAGGGTGTCGGCACCGAAGCGCGCGATGATCTCGTCGGGCGGCACCACGTTGCCGCGGCTCTTGCTCATCTTCGCGCCCTGGTGATGAATCATCCCCTGGGTGAAGAGGCGGGCGAACGGCTCGCGGGTGCTCACCAGACCCAGGTCGTGCATGACCTTGGTGAAGAAGCGGGCGTACAGCAGGTGCAGAATCGCGTGCTCCACGCCGCCGATGTACTGGTCAACCGGCATCCAGTAGTCGGCCACCTCGCGCGAGAACGGCCCGTCGGAGTAGTGCGGCGCGGTGTAGCGCAGGAAGTACCACGACGAATCGACGAAGGTGTCCATGGTGTCGGTCTCACGCCGCGCCGCACCACCACACGTGGGGCACACGGTTGCGAGCCACTCGGTGGCCGACGCCAGCGGGCTCTGCCCCTTGGGGGCGTAGTCGTCAATGTGCGGCAAGAGCACCGGCAGCTGATCGTCGGGCACCGGCACCACGCCACAGGTGTCGCAGTTGACCACCGGAATGGGCGCACCCCAGTACCGCTGGCGCGAGATGAGCCAGTCGCGAAGACGGAAGCCCACCGTGGCGTCGCCCAGGTCGCGCTCGGCCAGCCATGCGCACATGGTCTCCTTGGCCTCGTCCACGGCCATGCCGTCGAGCACGTCGCTGTTCACCAGCCGGCCGGGGCCGGTCATGGCCTCGTCCAGCGGCGCGTCGGCAGCCACGCCCTCCTCGGCGATCACGCGCTTGATGGGCAGCCCGAAGGTGGTGGCGAACGCGAAGTCGCGGTCGTCGTGACCTGGCACGGCCATGATGGCGCCCGTGCCGTAATCCATCAGCACGTAGTCGGCTACCCACACGGGGATGGCCTCGCCATTGACGGGGTTGATCACATGACGGCCGGTGAACACCCCCGTCTTGGGGCGCTCGGCCGAACTGCGCTCTGCCACGGCGGTGCGGGCGGCGGTGCCCACATACGCCGTGACGTCGGCCTGCTCGGGCCGGCCCTCCACCAGGCGCGGCACCATGGGGTGCTCGGGCGCCATGAGGAAGAACGTGGCGCCGTGCAACGTGTCGGGCCGCGTGGTGAACACCGGGATGCTGGCCGAGCCGTCGTCCAGCTGGAACTCCACGCGGGCACCCACCGAGCGGCCGATCCAGTTGCGCTGCATGGTGAGCACCCGATCGGGCCAGTCAACCAGCAGGTCCATGTCGTCGAGCAGCGCCTGCGCGTAGTCGGTGATGCGCAGGAACCACTGGGGCAGCTGACGCAGCTCAACCGGGCTCTTGCAGCGCTCGCACAGGCCATCGACCACCTGCTCATTGGCCAGCACGGTCTGATCCATGGGGCACCAGTTGACCGCCGCCTCGCGGCGCTCCACCAACCCCTTCTCGAGGAACCGCAGGAAGATCCACTGGGTCCAGCGGTAGTACTCGGGGTCGGCCGTGCTGATCTCCACGTCCCAGTCGATGGAGAAACCGAGGCGCTTCAGCTGAGTGCGGATGCTCGCGATGTTGCGGGCGGTCACCTCGGCCGGCGGCTCACCCGTTCGGATGGCGGCGTTCTCGGCCGGCAGCCCGAAGGCGTCGTACCCCATGGGGTGGAACACCACGTGCCCGGTGCGGCGGCGGTGGTGCGCCACCACATCGCCCATGGTGTAGTTCTTCACGTGCCCCATGTGGATCTCGCCCGAGGGGTACGGGAGCATCTCAAGCACGTAGGCCTTGGGCACGTCGGGAACGGGAACCACTTCGCCATCGCGGGCGACTGGTTCGGCGTGGAAGGCCTTCTCGGCCTCCCAGATGCCCTGCCATCGGGCCTCCGTCCCCGCCGGGTCGTACCTTTCGGGAAGTTCACTCGGCGGTGTCGTCATCGGCGCGTGACGGTACCAAGTTGAGGAGGCATCCACCGGTGACAACAACCGGCGCACGCACTGAGATACGCCAGGCCGATCCGGCGACAGACTTCCCGGGCATCCTCGCGGTGTACGCGGGCAACAACTGGAGCCACGCCCGCGACCCCGAGCGCCTGCGCACGGCCGTGGAGCGCGCCGATCTGGCGCTGGTGGCGGTGCAGGACGACGCGGTGGTGGGCTTTGTGCGCACCATGAGCGACGGCGCGTTCGCCGTGTACATCGCCGACATCCTGGTGCTGCCCGAACACCAGGGGCAGGGCATCGGCCGCAGCCTGCTGGCAGGCGTGCTCGACCACTACCCGCTCGAGACATTCCACCACCAGGTGCTCATCGCCGAGCGCGATGCAGACGGTTTCTACAGGCGCATGGGTATGTCGGCGGTGGGCGCGTTCGGCCTGACGGCCTTCATCCGCACCAAGCGCGACTGACGCATCGGAACCGCGGATTGGGCTTTCCGCCGGGGGGAGGACTAGCGTTCCCGGTGATCACCGATCCGGTGATCTCAGCAATGCGTGGAAGAAGCAAGCCGTCGGTACAAAGTTCGGCGTGCAGTGGTATTCCTCGCCGAACAAGGTGGATAGCGTGCCGGAAGGCGTCGTTAAGTGGTTCAACGCAGAAAAGGGCTTCGGCTTCATCACTCCCGATGACGGTGGCAAGGACCTTTTCGTGCACTTCTCCGAGATCCAGGGTTCGGGCTACCGCACCCTCGACGAGGGCCAGCGCGTCAACTTCGTCGCTGGTGAGGGCCCCAAGGGTCCGCAGGCGCAGCAGGTCAACGCGATCTGAGCCGCTGGTGCCGTAAGGCACCTCACATGATGTACCGACGGGCTCCTCATCGAGGAGCCCGTCCTCGTTTTCGGGCACACTTCGCGCATGCCCACCACCCCTCCCTCTGGCGCATCGTTCGGCGACCGCCGACGTGCGGAGATCCGCAGGGGCCTCAAGCGCGCCGTCATCTGGACGGTCGTGGCGCTCGTGGTGGTCATCGGCATCGTGCTGTTGGTCACGCCCGACGCCACCCCCATGGCCCACGCCATCACCGCGCTCGTCATCGCGGCGGTCGTGCTGGCCCTCGCCGCGGCCGTCGTGTGGCAGGCCGCCGGCAAGCGGGCGTCGTCCACCATGATCCGCGAGTGGGCCATGGCCAATGGCTGGGCCTACTGGGGCCGCGACATGCCCGCCGAGCCCACGCCCGAGCCCTTTGAGTCGCGCTACGACGACTACATGCTGGCCACCGAGGCCTTCCCCGAGGCCACCCCCCTGCTGCGCAAGGGCGATCGCAGGTACGTGACCGACGTGC
>CANGAY010000141.1 GCA_947451735.1 Actinomycetota bacterium | reverse complement strand
GTTCTCGAAGGGCGAGAACACCCGCCACATCCGCTACCAGCAGGTGCTCGACCGCTGGCCATTACTGACCGAGGACTGGGCGCGGATGGTCGAGGACACCCGCGTTGCAGCCACCGATCGCACGCCCGGCGCCGCCACGTTCGGGCGCTAGGCCCCTCGACACTCCGGCCGGAGTGGCGGAACTGGCAGACGCGGGGGACTTAAACTCCCCGGCCCCTCGGGGCGTGCGGGTTCGAATCCCGCCTCCGGCATGCAGCACGGCGAATCGTGAGACGCCCGCGTACCCCGGTGGGGCAGGGATATGGGCCGCCGGGGATAACGTCTTCGGACCTGCTCTTCCACCTCGGAGGTCATTGATGACGGCACGCCGTCTCCTCGCAATCGCCGCGGCCGGTGCCGCTGCAACCACCCTCGTGCTCACCGGTTGCGGTGGGTCGTCCGACACCGCCGCATCGACGGCCGACACGGCTGCCGCCACGGCCACGGCTGCGGCCGACACCACGGCCACCACCGACACCACGGCCACCACGTCAACCACGGCGGGCGCCCCCAAGCAGGTGGACTGCATGGGTGCCGAAGAGGCCTGCTCGGTGAAGATCCCCATCGGCGGCGGCGCCAGCAACAAGGCCTATGAGGTGGCGCTCACCGGCACCAACTTGGGCGAGCCCACGGTCACGCCGTCGGCGCCCGACGAGAAGGGTTCCTACGAGATCAGCGACGCCAAGTTCACCACCGGCGGCTCGATCTACTCGTTCACCCTCAATGCGGTGGGGTCGCTGCCCCAGGGCGCGTACATCACGCTCGACTTCGCCACCAAGAAGTAGGGGCGCGGAGCGGAATGACCCTCCCGCATGCCGACCAGCGCGGCCGGCATGCGGGAGGAGGTCACATCGATCAGCCGGCGACCGAGCGCTTGAGCTGCGCGCCCGCCGAGAACCGCGGCACCTTGCGGGCCGGGATCTGGATCTTGTTGCCGGGATTGCGGGGGTCAACGCCCTCGCGAGCGGCACGGTGCGACACCGAGAACTTGCCGAAGCCGGAGAACTGCACCTCATCTCCAGACTTCAGTGCGAGCTCCAGCTCATCCAGGACAGCCTGCACTGCACGGGTTGCCTGGTCGTTGGTGAGGTCGGCGGCACGCGCGACGCGCTTGACGAAGTCGGCCTTGGTCATGAGTCTCCTCGCTTCGATGACCTCCGAACGGAGGCTGCAGCACTTGCTGCGGAGTAGTTTCGAAGGTACCAACGTGTTCGGACGTATCTCCCAGCAGAAAGCCATTTCTTGATCCTGAGCAGGGAATATGCGCACCTTGAGGTTGCAATGCCCGCGCCGGGGCTCGTCGCGGTGCGTTTCTCCCAGCGCGACGGGGGATCCGGGCGTGGCGAGGCCGCCGATCGCCTCGATCTGGCGCTGGGTCTCATGGCGTGGACCGTGCACCGCATGCACGAGGATCACGGGCCCGCATTCGGGGAGGCCGTCAAGCGTCTGGCATCGGCCATCGCCGACAGCGCCGACGGCACCATCCCCGAGGGCATCCTGCGCGCCCAGTCGCGCGGCGGCCCGTCCATGGAGGTTCAGTTCACCGAGTGGCCGTCGTCGCGCGGGGGCACCCGCGTGCGCATCAACCTCGAGAAGTCGGCAGTGGGGCCGGTGGGCGTGCTGAAGTCGCCACCCAGGTCGCCACAGGTGCTCGGCCTCGCCGCGCTGGTGGCCGGCGCGTGGGACGCGCAGCAGGAGGATGCCCACGGGCGCCTCGCGCTGGCCCTCGCCATGGAGGGGCTCCTGGCCTGGTACCGCGAGGCGCACCGCATGACGCCGCCGCGGCAGGCGGTGGAGGCGGCCCGCACGCATGCGATGGACCGCCTCGAGGCCGCGGGCCGCAGCCTGCCGCCCGCGCTGGCCTAGTCCTCCTGCGCGCGCATCTCGTCGGCCATCCCGGCGATGGCCGAGACGACCTCCTCGTTGGCGAGGGTGGTCACGTCGCCCAGATTGCGCTGCTCTGACACGTCCTTCAGCAGGCGGCGCATGATCTTGCCCGACCGCGTCTTGGGCAGGTCGGGCGTGAGCACGATCGACTTGGGCTTGGCGATGGCGCCGATGCGCATGGCCACGTGGTCGCGCAGTTCGGCGATGAGGAGGTCGTTGCCCTCGTAGCCGTCGCGCAGGGTGACGAACGCGGCGATGGCCTCGCCGGTCACGGGGTCGGCGCGCCCGATCACGGCGGCCTCTGCCACAGCCGGGTGGTCCACGAGCGCGCTCTCGAGTTCGATGGTCGACAGCCGGTGGCCCGACACGTTCATCACGTCGTCAATACGCCCGAGCAGCCACATGTCGCCATCGGCGTCCTGGCGGCAGCCGTCGCCGGCCAGGTACTTGCCGGGGAAGCGCGCCCAGTAGGTGGACACGTAGCGGTCGTCGTCGCCCAGCAGGGTGCGCAGCATCGAGGGCCATGGGTGCGTGAGCACCAGGTAGCCGCCTTCGTCCGGGCCCACGGGCGCCCCGTCCTCACCCACGATCTCGGCGTGGATGCCCGGCATCGTCTTGCCGGCGGACCCCGGCTTCAGCGTGTCGAGGCCGGGGAGGGGGCTGATCATGATGCTGCCCGTCTCGGTCTGCCACCAGGTGTCCACGATGGGCGCCGCGCCGCCGCCGATGTGGGCGTGGTACCACTCCCACGCCTCGGGGTTGATGGGCTCGCCCACGCTGCCCAGCAGGCGGATGCGCGACAGGTCGTGCCCGGCGGGCTCCTGATCGCCCCACTTCATGAACAGGCGGATGGCGGTGGGGGCCAGGTAGAGGATGGTGACGCCGTACCGCTCGGCGATGTCCCACAGGCGGTCCTGCGCGGGGTGGCCCGGCGCGCCCTCGTACATCACGCTGGTGGCGCCGTTGGCCAGGGGCCCGAACACGATGTACGAGTGGCCGGTGATCCACCCGATGTCCGCAGCGCACCAGTACACGTCGTCATCACGCAGGTCGAACACGTTGGCGTGCGTTGACGCTGCGCCGGTGAGGTATCCGCCGGTGGTGTGCACGATTCCCTTGGGCTTGCCGGTGCTGCCCGACGTGTAGAGCACGAACAGCATCTGCTCGGCGTCCATGGGCTCGGCGGGGCAGTCGGCCGACGCCCCTGCCTCCAGATCGTGGAACCACACGTCGCGGCCCGGCGTCCAGTTGACGTTTCCACCGGTGCGCTCCGCCACCACCGAATGCAGCACGCCGGGGGCGCCATCGAGCGCGTCGTCGGCGTTGTTCTTGAGCGGCACCGTCTTGCCGCCGCGCCATCCCTCGTCCTGCGTCACCAGCACGGTGGCCCCGAAGTCGTTCATGCGTTCGCGGAGCGCCTCGGCCGAGAAACCACCGAACACCACGGTGAAGGCGGCGCCCAGACGGGCGCACGCGAGCATGGCGATGGGCAGTTCGGGAACCATTCCCATGTAGATGGCCACGCGGCCGCCACGGCCCACGCCCAGGCCCGCGAGGCCGTTGGCAAACCGGCACACACGGTCGTGCAGGTCGCGGTAGGTGAGCGTGAGGGTGTCACCGGGCTCGCCCTCCCAGTGGAACGCGACC
>CANGAY010000140.1 GCA_947451735.1 Actinomycetota bacterium | reverse complement strand
CGATGAGCGCGGCCAGCACCAGGTCGAAGCGGCTGGTGAGCAGGTGCCCCAGCAGCACGGGCGAGAGGGCCACCACGCCACCGGCGACGGCCTGACGCCATGGTGAGAAGCCGAGCGCGCGCGCGGTGAGCGTGACCGCCACCACCGTGGCGACCAGTGCTCCGAGCATGAGAGTTGCGAACGTGGCGTCGTAGGGGCCGGGCAGGATTCCGTTGAACCAGAAGAGCGCGGCGGCGCCAGGCGGGTACTCGAGCGCGAAGTCGCGGTACGGCAGGGCACCACTGGCCATCTGCTCGTACGCGCGCTGATACACCGGCACGTCGGAGATCTGCGACGCCAGGCCGGCAATCCACTGCAGCGGCCCCAGCCAGGCCACCACCGCCAGCGCCGACAGCCAGGCCGGCAGCCAGCGTTCCACCGATGGGCTCATGGTCATGCCGGTATCGCTTCGGTGGGGGTCTCGGGAACCGACGCACGTGGGGCGCGCACCGGGTCGCGCTCGCGGCGCGGCCACTCGGGCACCACCACGAACAGCACGAGCGGCAGGAACCACGGGATGTACAGGTAGAACCAGTGCGTGAGGGTCAATTCGAGACCGATGAGCACGGCGGCGCTGAGCGCAGCCCACTGCACCAGGTCAATGCCGCGCGGCCACCGCAGCACGGCGACGGCGCCCAGCACCACGGCGGCCATCACCGCGAGGTGCAGCCACGACAGGCCGGGGTACTGGCCCCAGATGGAGAACGGCGAATCACGCCCTGATTGGTACCCGATCGTGCGGCTCCAGAAGGCCGTCACGCCGTCCAGGCCGTTCAGCAGCAGCACCCAGCCGGTGAGCAGCCCTGCGATGGCGAGCCCCAGCAGGTAGCGCACCAGCCGCCGCCCGCCTGCGCGCGGCTCGGCCTTGGGGAACGGGTGGCGCGCCCAGAGGGGCACCAGAATGACCGGGACGATCTTGGCCGCGATGCCCAGGCCCAGCATGAGGCCGCGCCCCAGCGGTCTGGCGGCGAACACCAGCCCCCACGCCACGGCGGCGGCCACAAGCGCATCGTTCGAGTTGCTCGAAAGGGTGAACGCGGTGAACGGGAACGCAGCCCAGCCGATGGCGAGGGTGAGCCCCAGCCGGCGTCCGGCCAGGCGCCAGCCCGCCACCAGCAGGCCCAGGATGGCCAGGCCGTCGAACAGCGTCGCGGCGCCGTGGGCCGCCGGCAGGTCATCCCACTTGCCGGTGTAGGGCGACACCGCCTCGAACGGGACGTAGGCGATGTAGTTGAGCGGCCCGTAGGTGTCGCACTGGCCGCAGTCCTTCGGCATGTGCCCATACGGGGTGGTGCCGTGCTGGATGAGGTCGGCGCCGATCACGCCGGCGTACCCCACGTCGATCACGTTGCTGTTGAACGCGTTGAGGCCCCAGCGGAACGCGATGAGCACCACCAGCACGGTCACCAGCGCCCAGGTGGGCATCCAACCGGGCAGCCCCGGGGTTCGGGGGGTGCGCGTGGCAAACGGGTCGGCGGGCTCGGCCGCGGCGCCCTTGCCGCGTGCCGCGCGGGCACGCTGCGTGGAGATCCACACCATGCGGGCCAGCAGATAGATGAGGGGCGGGTACTGCCAGGGCACTGACGTGAAGATCTCGCCCTTGTCGAAGTACCACCACGAGATGCTGAACGACAGCAGAACCAGCAGGTCGAGCGTGCGCCACGACACCATGCGGCGCGGGCGGGTGACCGGCAGCAGCACAAGCAGGAACACCAGGCAAAGCGGAACCCACACACGCAGGTTGTTCACCCCGCGGCCGAACGCGCCCTCGTACCCCCGGGCCATCATCCAGGCCACCTGCGGACCCACCCGCACCTCGTGGATGCTGCCGGTCTCGTCGTCAACGTAGACCTCGGCCTCCACCACCTCGTCCGCCTTGGTGCCGCCGACGAACGAGACCTTCCAGCGGTGGTCGTCCTTCTGGAACTCCGCTGCATCGCGGTGCACCGGATGGTCGGCCAGCCAGTCCTTGAGGCGGGGGTCGGCCTTGGCGATGTTGGTGGCCTCGTCGCCGGTGAGCGCGGGAACGTAGGTCTCCGTCTTGCCGGCAACGGTGGCGCTCGCCTTGGCCTGCAGGGCCGCGGCGCCCTCGGCCACGCCCTGCAGTTCGCCGCTCACGGCGGCGAGCGCCTCGGAGGGTGTGGTGATGCGCAGTCCGGCCGCCTGTACCGAGGGCGCGGCCACCAGCGCGAGCAGCGCGGCCGCGGCGACCACGAGCGCACGGAGCCTCACGGCGTGCCCCGGTGTCCTAGCGGAAGGACCAGCGACGGCTCAGCAGGTAGCTGAGCGGCGTCACCAGTGCGATGGCCACGGCCTGCGAGAGGGTCTCGCCAAGGCCGGCGTCCACGAGCACCTGCAGGATCACCAGATTGGCGCCCAGCGCGATGAGCGACACCAGCAGGTACTTGGCGCCCTGTCCCATCATGGCCTCGTCGTGCGCCCTGAACGTCCAGTACCTGTTGAGCAGGAAGTTGTTCACCCAGGCGACGATGAAGGCGACGATGGCCGCGGGGATGTAATGCAGCCCCAGCAGCAGTGCGACGCTGAAGATGGCCAGGTTGACCACGTACCCCGACGCGCCCACCACCAGAAAGCGCACGAGCTGCATCCAGTCCTCGCGCGGCACGCGTCGCGGGTCGGGAATGCGCAGCATTGAGAGCGGGGAACGCGCACCCGCGGTGGAGTCCTTCACCGACACGGCCTCGCAGGGTAGCAAGGCAAGGAAGCCACCCAGGGTGAGACGGGCACCTTTCCCCAGACTTGTGACCCCCGGTGCCTGACACCACCCGGTGCCTGACACCGGGTGGTGTCAGGCACCGGCAATCCGCGCTGCTGCGCGCGCCTCGTCGATTCCCGCCTCAATATGGTCGGCCAGGCGCTGGCGCGCAGTCCACGGACTCACGTCCTCCTTGGCAACCAGCGCCAGGAGGGCATGCGTGTCGACTGTGCCGGGGTGAATGACGCCGCGCATGAGGGAGGCGTAGCTGCTCCAGGCCCACTCCTCCGGCCGTTCCACCAGGCCGGCTCTCACCGGGTTCAGGGCGACGTATCGGAGAGTGGCCAGCAGTTGGCGCTCGCTGGCGATGTGCACGTGGTGGAACCGGCTGCCAAAGACGTGGCCTGATCGATCATGTCTGCTGTTGAAGTGCCGGGCGTGGCCACCCAGCAAATCGCGCATTCCACGCGCGATCGACCCCGCGGGAGCCCGAGTCACCACGTGAATGTGATTCCCCATCAGGCAGTACGCAAGGCAAGACCACTCGTACCGTTGCGCAGCCGTCCCGAGGCGCATGACGAACCGCTGTCGGTCGTCGTCATCAATGAAGATGGTGCCGCGGTTCGACCCCCTCGCGGTCAGGTGGTACGCCTCATCTGCGTGGATGATTCGTACTGCTCGCCCCATCTCGGCCCCCTATGACGTCGCTGTCCGTGTTGAGACGACGCGCGGGCACGGCACTTGCTCCCCCCATGGCCAGCCATGAAGTGCTCAGGCGATGTGACGAGCGGTGCCAGGCACCCACCGGTGTCTGGCACCGGTGGGTGT
>CANGAY010000139.1 GCA_947451735.1 Actinomycetota bacterium | reverse complement strand
GGCGTTCATCGTCGCCGCGGTGGTGGGGTCCTCGAACGATTCGTGCGCCATCACGTGGCACCAGTGGCACGACGAGTAGCCCACCGACAGCAGCACGGGCACGTCGCGATCGCGCGCCTCGGCAAAGGCCTCGTCGCACCACGGCCACCAGTCCACGGGGTTATCGGCGTGCTGGCGCAGGTACAGCGATGCTTCATCGGCGAGTCGGTTCGGCATATGGCCGATGGTGGCACTTCGGGTCAGATGATGAGCGGGACTCCCGCGCGCGCTGCCGCGCGGGCGAGGTGTGTGTCGGTCGTCGCCAGCGGGATGCCGCGACGCAACGCCGCACCGAGATACGCGGCGTCGTAGGGGGTCAGGTCGTGCTGGTCGGCGAGGGCGATCAGTTGCTCGGGGCCAGGTGGGTCGCCGTCGCTCGTCGTGCGCATGCCGGCGATCGCGGCGACCACCTGCGCGAACGACGCGTCATCAACTCGTCCACGACGCCGCGCGCTCGTGAGCGCGTTCGCGATCTCGAAGTGCCAGAGGGCCGGGACGACAGGGTCGCCATCACGCAGTGCAGCCAGCAACGGCACCACGGGCTCAGCGGGCTCATCGTCCATCACCAGGACCATTGCGGCTGACGCATCGAGAACGAATGCGGTCAGTACCGCCGCCCCTCGTGAATCCACTGCACGATCTCCTCACGCGTCGCCCGGATCGTCGCCCCCCGCTTTCGCAGTTCGAGCAGCGAGGCGATCCATTCCTCGCGTGTGGGCTCGCGCTCGGCGGGCGCCGTGATGCGCGCAATCGGCTGACCATGCCGGGTCACCACGATCTCCTCGCCGTCTCCGGCACGGCGCAGGATCTCGCTGAACTTCGCCTTCGCCTCATGCACGGGCACGTGCGTCTGCTCGGTCGTGGCCATGGGCGCCATTCTAGTCATCGTATGGTCATATCTCTGCCACCGCTGGTGACGACCGCGTGCCGGGGCTGCACTACCGTGCCCGGCGTGGCCGACCCATTCACACGAGCAGCGGGCCCGGCGCCGCAGCGCGGCGATGCCGCGCGCTGGCGCCAGGTGGCCCTGCTGTCCACCGCTGTTGCCATGGGCGATCGCACGGCGCGGCCCAACCTGGCGGCGGCGATGCTGTCGCTCGACTTCCCGGGCGAGGCGGGCCGCGTGCTGGCCGGTGCGCCCGACGACGACCCGTGGACCCGCTGGTGGTCGGTGCTCGCCGTTGGCCAGACCGAGGGCGCGGAGGGCCTGGATGCCGCCCTCGCCTCGGCCCGTGCGGTGCGCGCCGAGGGCCCCGACGGCCGCGAGGTTGCGCGCCGCCTGGACGACCTGGCCGACGAGATCGCCGCGCTGCGCGGCGGCGAGGCACCGGACGCCCGCTTCGCCCTGCTGGGCCACCGCGCCAACCCCGAGCGCCGCGTGATGCTCGCCGGCCGCTCATCCGCGGCGTTCCTGGCCGACCCGTCATGGGAGTCGCTCGCGCTGGTGCGCCTGGCGCCATCCGATGGCCCGTCCATGGCCAACTCGGCGCACCACCGGCTCGACGAGGTCATCGCGCTCATCCGGCAGGGCCAGTGGGGACAGGGCCGCACCGTGCCGCTCGACGCCCCCGGTGCCGCCGACCCCGAGGTGATGCTCGACGCGATGCGCGAGGACGCCGGAGGCCGCGACCGCCGTCTGGCCTCGCTGGCCGAGGAGGTGCGCGAGGAGCGCGCCCACCTTGCCGACGAGCAGGCGCGTCTCGACGACGAGTGGGGCGACGTGCAGGCCGAGAAGGCCCGCCTCAGGAAGCTGGCCCAGGGCCTGATCGACGCCAAGCAGGGCAGCACGGTCACCGCCCCCACGAGCGCCGCCGAGGCGGCCGACCTCTTGGGCCTCGGCCCGCGCCCGTCACCGCAGGAGGTTGACCGCGCCTTCCGCAAGCAGGTGTCGCGCTGCCACCCCGACCGCGTTGCCGACCTGCACCCCGACCTGCAACGCCGTGCCGCCGACATGACGGTCGCCCTCACCACAGCACGGGACATCCTCACCGGGAAGACCTCCCCAGCCCGCAGATAGCGGGTGCGGAAGCACAGGGAGGCCCGGGCGGTGATTGGTGGTCGGACCGTCGCAGCCGGTGATCCTGCATTTGCGGCCCCCGCAAATGCCGATCACGTTTCGCAAGAGGTCCGAACGCCAATCACCGCCCGGGCCGAAGGGGTGGCCGCGGGCCCCGCCTACTCCCAGTCGCTCTCCGTGGCGATGCGGGCGTATTCACGCCACTCGCTGAGGATCACCGTGACGTCCGGGGCGCGGATGTCGGGGTGAAGCCGCGTGATGAGGTCAACGGCCATGCCGTCGGCATTGCGAACGGGCGGGTCGCCGATCTCCTTCAGCACGGTCCAGACGGTGTCCTCGTCAAGCCCCGGGCGCTCGCCCAGGATGAACGCGGCGGCTTCGCCCAGGTCGAGTTCGTCGTCGTCCATCAGGCCTTGATCTCGGGCCCGCTCTTGGCGCGGTCGTACACGTCGTCGCCCAGGCCCATGTCGCGCAGCTCCACCTTGCGCACGCGCTCGGTGGGGGTCTTGGGCAGGTGCTCCATGAACCGCACGTACCGGGGCACGGCGAAGTACGGCATCTTGTCGGCGCAGTACGTGAGCAGTTCATGGGCGTCGGGAACGCCCTCGCGGGGCACCACGCAGATGAGGATCTCCTGCTCCGAGCCGGCACCCTCGCCGGCGGCCACGCCCACTGCGGCGGCCTCGAGCACGCCGGGGTGGCTCGCCACCACCTGCTCCACCTCCATGGACGACACGTTCTCGCCGCGGCGCCTGATGTAGTCCTTCACGCGGTCCATGAAGTACAGGTAGCCGTCGTCGTCCATCTGGCCCAGATCGCCGGTGTGCAACTTGAGGTTCTTGAAGTCCTCGGCCGTCTTCTCGGGCATGCCGGCGTACGCGCGCATGACGATGTTGGGCAGCTTCATGTCCACCACGATCTCGCCCGAGGTGCCGTTGGGAACGGGGCGGTCGGTGCCCGGCTGCACCACGCTCACCTCGAAGCCCGGACTCGCCATGCCGCATGACCCGGGCTTCTCGATGCCCGGCGGCACGTACGTGACCATGCCGGTCTCGGTAAGCCCGTAGCCCTCGTGCCAGCGGATGCCGAAGCGCTCCTTGAAGTCGTGGTAGATGTCCTTCGGCGCCGGCATGGCCATGATGCGCGTGACCTTGTGTGCGCGGTCGTACTCACCCGGCGGGGTGTTCCAGATGAAGTAGTTCATGGCGCTGACCGTGTTGAGGATGGTCGCGCCGCACTCGGTGACCTCGCGCCAGAAGTTGGTGGACGAGTACCGGGCCGAGATCTGGATGCGCGCACCGGCGATCATGGCCGGGTAGCAGTTGAGCACCTGGGCGTTGCTGTGGAAGAGCGGCAGGCAGGTGTAGAAGATGTCGTCCTCGGTGACCCCGCACACGTTGTTGTAGGTGCGGCCCGAGAAATAGTCGGACGCGTGCTGCTTGATCACGCCCTTGCTGCGTCCGGTGGTGCCCGATGTGAACATGATGCGGGCGTCGTCCACCCAGGTCACCTCAACGCCGGGGTCGGTGTCGGGCGCGTCGTCGAG
>CANGAY010000138.1 GCA_947451735.1 Actinomycetota bacterium | reverse complement strand
CCGGTCGACGATGCCGATGCCGATGCCCGCGCCGGCGAGCAGGGCGGCCGTGCCGCCGACGCCGCTCACGAAGGTGTCGAACACCAGCAGGATGACCGCCGCGAACACGAAGATGATGCTCGCGCGGGTATGGCGCTCAAGGGCGTCGGCGGGCGTCTCGTGGACCATGGCGCGGGGACTCCTGATGTGCGCGAGCGCCGTGGTGAAACGCCGATGGCTCGTCACCGACGCCAGCACCACGCCCATGGCGAGCGAGACGACGAAGAAGATGCCGCTCGCGAGGGGCGCGACAGGGCCGTCAATGAGCCACAAAACGGTCCAGTAACAGGCCGATGCGAGGCCCAGCGCCATGAGCGCCTGGCCCCGCCAGCGGATCTCGTCGGCTGCGCGCACGATGCGCGGCAGCCCGGCGAGCAACGTATCGGCCAATCCGTCCCTCCATCGTCCCGTCCGGATGGCTACGATACCGCCGCTGTCCATGCGGAATGACAACTGCCAGATCGGTCACTCGTGACCGCCCCTTCGCCGCGCGTCGGCGTCATCGGCCTCGGCTACGTGGGGCTGCCGCTCGCCGTGGTTTTCGCGGAGGCCGGCGTCCCGGTGCTGGGGCTCGATTCGTCAACCCCGCGCGTGGCGCAGGTGAACGGCGGCGAGTCGTACATCGAGGACGTGCCGTCGGCACGCCTGGCCCCGCTGGTGGAACAGGGTCTCATCCAGGCCACCACCTCGTGGGATGGCATGGGCGACGTGGAAGCCGTGATCATCTGCCTGCCCACGCCGCTTGACGAGCACCGCGAGCCCGACCTCTCGGCCGTGCTCGGCGCCACCGAGACGCTGGCGACACATCTGAACAAGGGCCAGCTCGTGGTGCTGGAGAGCACCACGTACCCCGGCACCACGCGCGAGGAGCTGGCGCCACTGCTGGAGGCATCCGGCCTCACCGCCGGTGACGACTTCTTCCTGGCGTTCTCGCCCGAGCGCGTCGACCCGGGCCGCGAGGACTGGACCACCCGCAGCACCCCCAAGGTGGTGGGTGGCCTCACACCGGCATGCACCCAGAAGGTGCTCGACGTCTACGGCCTGGCATTCGACTCGCTGGTGCCCGTCTCGTCACCTGAGGTGGCCGAGATGACCAAGATCCTCGAGAACGTCTTCCGCAGCGTCAACATCGCGCTGGTCAACGAGACCGCCATGCTCTGCGACCGCATGGGCGTGGACGTGTGGGAGGTCATCGACGCCGCCGCCACCAAGCCCTTCGGCTACATGGCATTCCGCCCCGGCCCCGGCCTGGGCGGCCACTGCATCCCGATCGACCCCTTCTACCTCACGTGGAAGGCCCGCGAGTTCGACTTCCACACCGAGTTCATCGAGCTCGCCGGCAAGATCAACTCGCAGATGCCGTACTTCTGCGTGGCCAAGCTGGCGCGGGCGCTGAACGACCGCGGCAAGGCCGTGAAGGACGCCAAGATCCTGGTGATCGGTGTGGCGTACAAGGCCGACGTGAACGACATGCGCGAGAGTCCGGCGCTCAAGGTGATCAGCCTGCTCAAGGAGCGCGGCGCCGACGTGAGCTACCACGACCCGCACGTGCCCGAGCTGGAGGCCGGCCACGGCCTGGCCGAGCCCATGACGGGCGTGCCGCTGAACGACGCCACGCTGGCGGCCGCCGACTGCGTGGCCGTGGTGACGGCGCACTCGGGAATTGACTGGGTGGACGTGGCCGCCAAGACCGATCTGGTGGTGGACTTCCGCAACGCGGTTCCGCGAGAGGAGAACGTGTGGCCGCTGTGAGCGCCGATCAGCCCATCAACGTGGCAGTGGTCGGCATGTCGTACTGGGGTCCCAACCTGGCCCGCAACTTCGACCGCCTCGAGGGATCGAACCTGCGGTGGGCCTGCGACCTCGACGAGAGCCTGCTCGACCGCCACCGCTCGGCGTTCCCGCTCACGAAGTTCACCACGAGCCTCGACGAGGTGCTGGCCGACCCCGAGACCGACGCGGTGGTCATCGCCACGCCCGTGCCCACGCACGCGCGCCTGGCACTGGCGGCCATCGCCGCCGGCAAGCACGTGTTCGTGGAGAAGCCGCTGGCCCTCACCACCGACGACGCCCGCGCGGTGGCCGAGGCCGCCGAGGCAGCCGGTGTCACCTGCATGGTGGACCACCTGCTGGTGCTGCACCCGGCCGTGACCAAGGTGAAGGAACTGGTGGATACCGGTCACCTGGGCGACGTGCACTACCTGTACGGCAACCGCCTCAACCTGGGCATCGTGCGCAAGGACGAGAACGCCCTGTGGAGCCTCGGCCCCCACGACATCAGCGTGATGCTGCACCTGGTGGGCGAGCCCGCCGTGGAGGTGTCGGCCACCGGGGCCAGCTACCTGCAGGAGGGCGTTGAGGATGTGGTGTTCGGCCGCATCCTCTTCAAGAGCGGCACCATCGGCCACCTGCACCTGTCGTGGCTCGACCCGCACAAGATGCGCCGCATGACGGTCATCGGGTCGGATCGCATGGTCGTGTTCGACGACATGGAGAGCGAGCGCAAGATCACCGTGTACGACAAGGGCCCCGTGCCCCGCACCGGTGACTACGGCGAGTACATCCAGGTGCGCTCGGGCGACATCTTCAGCCCCAAGATCGACGGCGCCGAGCCGCTGAAGCTCGTGTGCCAGCACTTCCTCGACTGCATCCGGTCAGGGGAGGCCCCCATCGCCGATGGCTGGGCGGGTCTCGCCACGGTCGAGGTGCTGGAGGCAATGGACAAGTCACTGGCCGAGAACGGCCGACCCGTCACCCTGGAAGGGGCATCCGCATGAGCCGCGAGAACCTGGTGCTCGGCGAGGGCGTGACCCTTCCCGACGACGTCGAGGTGGGCGCCAATGTGGTGATCCACGCGGGCACCGTCATCGGCGCGGGCTGCGTCATTCAGGACAACGTGGTGCTGGGCAAGACGCCGAAGCTGGCCAGCCGATCCACCGCCAAGAAGAAGGACCTGCCGGGTCTGGTGCTGGCCGAGGCCGTCACCGTGTGCTCAGGCGCCGTGGTGTTCGCCGGCAGCAGCATCGGTGCGCGCACCGTCATCGGCGATCAGGCCTTCGTGCGCGAGAACGTGCAGATCGGCGAGAACTGCGGCATCGGCCGCGGCGTGTGCATCGAGAACCAGGTGTCCATCGGGTCGCGCTGCTCCATCCAGAGCAACTCGTACATCACCCGCCTCTCCACGCTCGAGGACGACGTGTTCATCGCCCCGTGTGTGACCACCACGAACGATAACTTCATGGGACGCACCGACGCGCGCCACGAGCTGCTGAAGGGCGCCACCATCCGCCGGGCGGCCCGCATCGGCGGTGGCGTGGTCATCCTTCCGGGCATCGAGATCGGCGAGGAGGCCTTCGTGGCCGCCGGCGCCCTGGTGACCAAGGACATCCCCGCCGGCAAGCTGGTGGCAGGCCTGCCCGCGCGTGTGTGGCGCGACGTGCCCGAGGAAGAGCTGCTCGAGAACCAGTAGGGGTAACTTGCGGGGCATGGCTCTCCCCCGCATCCCCGGCGGTCGTGCCCTTGGGTCGGCCCCACTCGTCGCCGCCAGCGCCCTCGCGCTGGTCGCACTCACCGCCCCGGCGGCCAACGGCGCCGCGCCCATGG
>CANGAY010000137.1 GCA_947451735.1 Actinomycetota bacterium | reverse complement strand
TCGGGGGTGGACACCCACAGGTAGTTGCCTGCCTGGGCCGCCCACTGCGCGTTGTTCACGATGGCCGTGTAGCCCACGGTCTCGTTGGTGTTGGGGTCAATGCGCACCAGGCCGTTGCCCGACATTGCCCACACGTACCCGAAGCCCGTGCCCAGGCCCGAGGTGGCCACACCGCAGTAGTCGCCCGACGGCTGCGCGCCGCTCGGCGTGGGAGTGATGCTGCCGTTGGTGGCGCTGATGGCGAGCCAGTTGAGCGATCCGTCACTGGTGACGCCGCTGGTGGGCAGGTTGGCCGGGTTGTTGCACGTGCCGGCCTGCGCTGACGCCAGCGCCGGGATGGCCAAGGCAGCACCGATGGCGGCGGCCATGACAAAGGGGGAACGCTTCATTGGGGCCCTTTCAGTGGAGGCATCGCGCCACTGCAGCGCGGCGAAACGTCCATTCGCCACCATGCGCGCTCGCCCCTTCGCGGAGTGCAGCCAATCGGGACGGCCGGATTCGAACCGGCGACCCCCTGCTCCCAAAGCAGGTGCGCTACCAAGCTGCGCCACGTCCCGTGCGTTCGAGGCTACCAGCGGCCCCGACATCACCCTCCGGGGCGCATGCCTCCCGTGACGGAGCGCTTCGCCCCGGCCACATCGAGGTCGGCGCCCAGCACCTGAAAGCCCTTGGCGATGCGCGCGAGCACCACGGTGGCCTCGCCAGAGCCCTCCGGACCGGAGATGAACGCCTCCACGGTGATCTGCCCCGGCCCCTTGGTCACCTCGGGCAGGGTCGGGATGGTCACCTTCACAGGTGCGCCCACCATCTCGGCGACCTCGTGGCTCTTGCCCAGGAACTCCTCGGCAACCGGGCCCGGGCGACGCAGGCGGCGGCGCTCGTACAGCCACAGGGCGGCGAAGCCGAGGATGAACAGGTACCCCATGATGGCCGCCGTCACCGCCTGCAGGTCGCCGTTGCCGGTCTTGGCCAGGACAACGGCGATGACGCCGAACACGGCGAAGAACGCGATGCCCAGGATCATGATGGCCCGGGCCAGGCCGCCGGTGAGCAGGCGACTGATCATGCGTCGCCGCCCGTCCAGCCCTCGGCCAGCTTGGCCAGCGTCTGGCGGTAGCGCGCCACGGCCGCGTCCTTGCCCAGCATCTCGAGGCTCTCGTAGATGCCGGTGGAGATGCTCTGACCGGTGATGGCGATGCGCTGGGGCTCGAGGAACTCACGCGCGGAGAGGCCCTGCACGTGCAGCTGGTCCGACAGGGCCTCCTTGATGGGCTCCATCGAGAAGTCGTCAAGCACCTCCAGCCGGCCCAGGCCGCCGCCGATGGCCTGGATGGCGTGCTTGATGTCGTTGGCCAGGAACTCCCAGGCCTCGTCCTCGAACTCGAGTGGGCGGTACAGCCAGCCGGCCAGGCGGTCGTACTCGGTGAGGCGGCTCATCTTGCGCTGCACCAGCGGCGCCGAACGGCGTGCGATGTCGGCGGCGTCGGGGCCGCGATCGGCCAGGTAGCCGGTGGCGTCGAGGTACTGCACCAGCTCGTCGGCGAACTGGTCGGGGTCGAGCGCGCGCAGGTAGCGCCCGCTCATCACCTCGAGCTTCTTCATGTCGAACACCGCGGGGCTCTTGCTCACGCGGCGCACGTCGAACTTCTCGATCAGTTCGTCCATGGTGAACGTGGTCGTCTTGTCGTCGTACGACCAGCCCAGCAGCACCAGGGCGTTGCGTACCGGCTGCGGCAGGAACCCGTCGGCCTCGAGCTCCTCCACCGACGCCGCGCCGTGGCGCTTGGAGAGGCGCTTCTTGTCGGTGCCGAGGATGAGCGGCACGTGGGCGTACTGGGGCGGTGTGCCGCCCAGCGCGCGCATCACCAGCATCTGCTTGGGCGTGTTGCTGATGTGGTCCTCACCGCGGATGACGCGGTTGATACCCATCTCGAGGTCGTCAACGGCGGCGGCAAGGTTGTACGTGGGCGTGCCGTCGCTGCGCGCCACCACGAAGTCCTCGATCTGCGCGTGGTCGAAGGTGACCGTGCCGCGGATCATGTCCTCGATCACCGTCTCTCCCGGGAGCGGCACGGCGAAGCGCCACACGGGCGTGCGGCCCTCGGCCTTCATGGCCGCGATCTCGTCGTCGCTCCAGTCGCGCCTGCCGCGCACCACCGGCGCCTGCTTGTTGGCCCGGGCCTCGGCGCGCATGGCGTCGAGCTCCTCGGCGCTCTCCCACGCCGCGTACACCGCGCCCGCATCCTTGAGGCGGTCAATGGCGTCGCGGTAGATGTCGTCGCGCTCGCTCTGGCGGAACGGGCCCTCGTCCCAGTCGAGGCCCAGCCACTGCATCACGCGAAGGATCTCCGCCTCGCTCTCGGGCGTTGACCGCTCGCGGTCGGTGTCCTCAAGCCGCAGGATGAACTTGCCACCCGCGTGGCGTGCGGCCAGCCAGTTGAACAGGGCGGTCCTCGCACCCCCCACATGCAGCGATCCGGTCGGACTCGGCGCGAATCGCACGCGCAGGTCGGTGTTCAGGTCATCTTCCGTGTTCGGCACGCGCGGCAGGATAGCGGTGGATAGGCTGCGCGCCATGAGATTCGGAGCCCACGTGTCCGCCAGCGGCGGCATCAGCAACGCAATTGACCGCGGCCAGGCCATCGGCTGCGAGAGCATTCAGGTGTTCACGCACAACCCGCGCACCTGGAAGCCCATCAACCACAAGCCCGAGGAGATCGCGGCCTTCCGCGAGAAGGCCGCGGCGGCCGACATGGGTCCGCTGGTGAGTCACGGCCTGTACCTGATGAACCTGGGCGCGCCCGACAAGGAGGTGCCCACCGGTCCGCCGGCCAAGGGCATCACCCGCAACATCTACCGCGCATCGGTGGAGAGCCTCACCCAGCACCTGCAGATCGGTGAGGAACTGGGGCTCGACGGCGTGGTGCTGCACGTGGGATCGAGCAAGGGCAGCACCACCGATGAGGCCATCGCGCGCATCGGCGCGGGAATCGCCGAAGCCCTCGACGCCGTACCCGGCACGTGCTCCATCTATCTGGAGAACACGGCCGGCGCGGGCGACACCATCGGCCGCACCTTCGAGCAACTGCGCGCGGTGGCCGACGCCGCCGGGCACCCCGACCGCGTGGGCTTCTGCCTGGACACCCAGCACATGTTCGCGTCGGGCTTCCCCATCCACGAGGAGGGCGGCATCGACACGGTGCTGGCCAGCTTCGACGACATCGTGGGCCTCGACAAGCTGAAGTGCCTGCATCTCAACGACAGCAAGACCGAGTTCGGCAGCAACCGCGACCGGCACGAGAACCTGGGCGACGGCCTGATTGGCGAGGATGGCTTCCGGCGCATCCTCAGCCATCCGGCACTGCAGGACCTGCCGGTGATCCTCGAGGTGCCGGGCTCAGGCGACGGCCCGGACGAGGACAACATGGCCCGCGCCAGGCGCCTGCACGCCGAGGGGCTCGCGCTCAGGAAGTAGCGCGAGTCCCGCGGGGGGCCCATCCACGGCGCTGCCCATCTCTGTACAGTTTTGACGAAGCCGATACATGAAAGGACCCCTCGTGACCCGTCGCGCACTCCCGGCCGCAGCAGCCGTCGCCGCAGCAGCCCTGCTCACGCTCGCCGTCGGCTGCGGCTCGGACCAGCAGGTGCTCACGCTCACG
>CANGAY010000136.1 GCA_947451735.1 Actinomycetota bacterium | reverse complement strand
TGCGATGCACAGGCGCTGCTGCTGGCCACCCGACAGGCCACCGGCAGGCGCATGCAGGCGGTTCTTCACCTCGTCCCACAGGCCGGCACCGCGCAGCGTGCGCTCGACGATCTCGTCACGCTCGGCCTTGCCGCCCTTCACGCGGTTGAACTTGGGGCCCGACCAGATGTTGTCGGCGATGCTCTTGGTGGGGAACGGGTTGGGGCGCTGGAACACCATGCCCACGGCGCGGCGCACGGCCACCGGGTCGGTGTCCTTCGCGTACACGTCCTGATCGTGCAGCAGCACCGTGCCGGTGTTGTAGGCACCCGGCACCAGTTCATGCATGCGGTTGAGCGACCGCAGGAAGGTGGACTTGCCGCAACCCGACGGGCCGATGAGCGCCGTGACGGTCTTCTCGGGGAAAGCCAGGGAGACGTCCTCCACGGCCTTGTGCTTGCCGAAGAAGCACGACAGGTCGGTGGTGCGCATGGGCACCGCGAGCGCGGGGTCGCGCGGGTCGGGCAGTGCATCGGCGCTCGGCGCCTCGGATGCGAGCGTCTGGTTGCCGTGCGGCATCGGCGGCACGGGCCCTCCGACGGGCGGGGCCGTTGCCTCTGCGCCCCCGGGGTTCTGTCCGTCCGTCATCGGGCCTCCAGCGATCGTGACCGGCGGGAGATGAGCGCCCCACCGAGGTTGAGAACGAAGATGATTGCAACGAGAACGAGTGCCGCGCCCCAGGCCAGTTGCAGCGACGCCGGCGTGGACACCTGGATGGTGCGCTGGTAGATCAGCTGCGGGATGGCCGAGATGGGCTCGTTCAGGTTGGTCGAGAAGAACTGATTGCCCAGCGAGGTGAACAGCAGCGGGGCGGTTTCGCCGCCCGCGCGCGCCACGCCCAGCAGCACGCCCGTGATGATGCCGGGCAGCGCCGCGGGCAGCACCACGGCCATCGTCGTGCGCCACTTCGGTGCGCCCAGCGCCATCGCGGCCTCCTTCTGCGCCTGCGGCACCAGTGCCAGCACCTCGTCAGATGCCCGCACCACCACCGGGAACATGATGATCGACAACGCGATGCCCCCCGCCCAGGCCGAGAAGTGACCCACCACGATCACCACGCCCAGGTACACGATGAGGCCCACCACGATCGACGGCACCCCGAGCAGGATGTCCACCACGAATCCGACGGTGTTGCCCACCTTGCCCGACCACGTGCCGGGCTTGGCCACATCACGGATGAACAGAGCGGTGAGGATGCCGAGGGGTGCGGCGATGATCGTGGCGATCCCCATGAGGATCAGTGTTCCCATGAGTGCGTTCGAGATACCGCCCGAGAAGCTCGATGGGTCGGTGGGCGGCAACTCCGTGAAGAATGAGAGCGAGATCGCCGGCAGGCCGAGGTAGAGCATCTGCCAGATCACCAGGATGAGCGGCACCATGCCGAAGGCGAGGCTGAACCACACGACGCCCTCACCCAGCCCGGAGCGCACGCGACGCGAACGACTGAGCGATGCGGAGCCGCTGATGATGGCCGGGGGCCGCGGAGGCGCCGGCGGAGGCGGCACGGGCGCGGCCTCGGGCGAACCGCCACCGGCCTCCGTCGCCACGTCCTTGCTGCCGCGGTCGAACAGGCCGCTGATGCCCGTGACCGCGCGCGAGACGAGCCCGCCCTTCGACGACTTGCCGCCCTCGGACCGGCGGACGATGCCGCGGGCCACCGCGTTGATGGCGAAGGCCAGCACGAACAGCACCACGGCGAGCGCCGTGAGCGCCGAAAGCTGCAGGCCGGATGCCTCACCGGTCTGCAGGGCGATGATTGATGCGAGGGTGGATCCGGGGCCCACGAGTGGCGTGAAGATGCCCGGGGTGTTGCCCAGCAAGAGGGCGATTGCGATGGTCTCACCCACCGCGCGGCCCAGACCCAGCGCCGATGCGCCCACGATTCCCGAGCGGGCCCACGGCAGCATCGAGTGCCGCACCATCTCCCACCGCGTGGAGCCGAGGGCGTACGCGGCCTCCTGCTGATCGCGCGGCACGGTGAGCAGCACCTCGCGCACGATGGCGGTGATGATGGGCAGCACCATGATGGCCAGCACGAGGGCCGAGATGAGGTACGAGCCAGACGTGACCGGCCCGGCGAACGGATGCCAGCCGAAGATGCTGAGCCCGCCGAAGTTGTCGGCCAGCCACTCGAGCGCCGGCTTGAGGAACGGCACCAGCACCGTGACGCCCCACAGGCCGAAGATCACCGACGGCACGGCCGCCAGCAGGTTGATCATGCCGCCCACGATGCCGCGCAGCTTCTTGGGCAGCAGCACCACGGTGGCCAGCGCGATACCGATTGCCGCAGGCACCGCGACGATGAGCGCCAGGATCGACGTCATCAGGGTGCCGTAGATGAACGGCAACGCGCCGAACAGGGCATCGCCGGTGGCCGGCGTGGGCACCCATTCGGTGCCGGTGAGGAATCCCCACACGCCGAACGTGGACCACACCTCGCCCGTCTGCGCCACCGTCTGCCAGATCAGGTACCCCACGAAGACCACCGCGATGGCGGCGGCGCCCACGGCAAGGGCCGAGTACGTGCGGTCGGCCGCCACACTGCTGCCGGTGCGGCGCAGCGGGTTGGGGAACTGCCGGCCCAGCACGTCGTCGGCGGGCGGTGGCGGCGGAGGTGGTGGAGTCACGGCGGCAATGCTGCCCGAACCGGTGTGAACTTGGTGTGAAAAGCGTGGTATTCGGCGAAAACGGTCCGGGGCCCCGGCCGCTTGCGCGACCGGGGCCCCGGGGGACCTCAGCGATCAGCAGTGAGTGCTGACTAGCCCAGGCTGGAGAGCGCCTTGTTGGCACCCGTGCGCAGCGCGCCGGAGAGCGGCACGAAGCCGAGTCCGCCGAGCTGGCTCTGGGCCTTGGGGCTCAGGAAGTACGACAGCACCTTCGAGACGTTGCCGTTGTCGGGCATACCGGCACGCACCAGGATGAAGGTCGTGGTGGTGATGGGGTATGCGCCCTTGTTCGGCGATGCCGTGAGGTCGACCTTCAGGTCGCCGGACTTGATCTTGGCGGTCTGCGCCTTGGTGGGCGTACCGGCCAGCTGAATCGACTTGGTCGACGGGACGATGTACGGAGCGTTCTTGTAGTTGGCCCGGATGGCGGCGATGTTGCTCGTGAGGCTGGCGCGCATGGCGTCACCCAGGTCGACGTAGCCGATGGAGTTGTCGTTGCCCGACACACACGCGGCCACGCCGGCGTTACCGGCACCCTTGATCAGGTTCGGCGCGGTCCAGGCCGGGGTCTGGTTCTGGCCACCGGAGCTCACCTTGGCCTTGTAGGTCTTGCTGACCTTCGACAGGTAGTTGGAGAAGTTGCCCGAGGTGCCCGAGGCGTCGCTGCGCACGCACACGGTGATGGGCGATGCCGGCAGCTTGAGACCCTTGTTCAGCTTGGCAATCGAAGGATCGTTCCACGCGGCGATGGTGCCGTCGAAGATCGCACCCAGGGTCGGGCCGTCGAGCTTGAGCTTGTTGCCCACCACGCCCGGGATGTTCACCGGGATCGAGATGGCACCGTAGAGGGTGGGGACGTACGTGACCTTGTCGCCGCCGAAGGTGGCCACCTGGGCGTCGGACATCTGCACGTCGGAACCGGCGAAGTCGACGGTCTTGGCGGCGAGGGCCTTGATACCCGAGCCCGAACCGACGGCCG
>CANGAY010000135.1 GCA_947451735.1 Actinomycetota bacterium | reverse complement strand
GAGGGCGCGCGCATCGCGGAGCTGTGCGGCGCCCGGCTGTCGGTGCTGCACGCCACCAGCATCCCCATGCCCCCGCCCAACATGGGTGAGGGCGGTGTGTTCCTGCCCGACCCCGAGGTGATGCAGGACGCCGCGCTGGCGTGGCTCACCGAGGCCATCGAGGGCGTGCCCGGTGCCCAGCCGGTGGTGCTGCAGGGCAACCCGTCCGACGCGGTGTGCCTGTGGGCCGAGGAGAACGGCGTGGACCTGCTGGTGGCCGGTGCAGAGCGCGGCAAGATGGAGCGGCTGCTGCTGGGGTCGTTCGCGCTGCACCTGTCGAAGCACGCCCCGTGCGACGTGCTGCTCGCACGGCTGCCGAAGGGCTGAACCCCCGACTGACGAATACCTGATCGGCGCATGCGGGACATGGGGCTCCGTTGCCACCATCCCTAGTGTGCCCGCAGACCGCCCGCGGGCGGTCGGTACGCGCATCGAACCGGAGCCTGCATGAATCAGCGCAACTGGCTGGCGATCCTCGCCATCGTCGTCGGCATCATCCTCGTGATCGTCGGCATCGTCTACTGGGTGGAGCCGGCATCGTCGCTGCCGGGCTTCTTCCCCGGGCACGACGCCACCAACAGCGAGCACCACATCAAGCACGGCATCGCCGCCTTCGTGGTGGGCCTCGCCCTGTTCGTGTTCGCCTGGTTCTCACTGGGGAAGAAGAAGTCCGCCGCCTGACCGCGGGGGCGCCGTCATGATCAGCTTCTTCCAGGCCGCCGTTCTGGGCGCGCTGCAGGGGGTGACCGAGCTCTTCCCCATCTCGAGCCTCGGGCACTCCGTCGTGCTGCCCACGCTGTTCGGGTGGGACATCCACCAGAATGACCCCTTCTTCCTCACGTTCCTCGTGGCCACGCACCTGGCCACGGCGATCGTATTGTTCCTGTTCTTCTTCCAGGACTGGATGCGCATCTTCCGGGGCCTCGGTCGCAGCCTGCGCGATCGCGAGATCGCACCCGACGACACCGACGCCAAGCTGGGCTGGCTGCTGGTGATGGGCTCGATACCCGCAGGCGTCATCGGCGTGCTGCTCGAGAAACCACTCCGCAGCCTGTTCGCGTCGCCCACGTCGGCCGCCATCTTCATCGCCATCAACGGCGTGCTGCTGCTGGGCGCCGAGCGACTGCGCAAGCGCGCACCCGAGGTGGCAACCGAGGACGGCAGCGACCAGCGCATCGCCCGTCGCCTCACGTGGGGCAATGCCTTCGGCATCGGTGCGGCGCAGGCACTCGCCCTCATTCCGGGCATCTCGCGCTCGGGCGCCACAATGGGCGGCGGCCTCCTGGCCGGTCTGTCGAACGAGGATGCGGCCCGCTTCTCGTTTCTGCTCGCCACGCCCATCATCGGTGCCGCTGCAATCCTCAAGATCCCCGAACTGTTCGGGTCCCAGGGCGACGGCCTGCGCGGCGCCGCCATCGTGGGCGCGCTGTTCGCCGCAGGCGCCGCGTGGCTTGCCGTCAAGTTCCTGCTGCGGTTCTTCGAGACCAATCGCCTCACGCCGTTTGGCATCTACTGCATCATCTTCGGCATCACGACGGCCTTCATCGTCGCCACCTAGGCGGCCCGGGGGGCTACGGAAGGGCTGCCGAATGCGTTACCCTGTTCCTTCGTGTTCGGAGCCCATCACGACAGCACCCTTGCCCGCGCAAAGCGTAAAGCCGCGCAGGACGCCAAGGACAAGGAACAGCGCAGGTTCGACATGATCGAGGCGCTCAGGAAGGCCAAGCAGGACGCGGCCGACCCCGAGGAGATCGCCCGCCGCGAGCGCAAGCGACGCCACGAGGACACCCTGGAGCGCTGGCCCGCCAACTGGTAGGCCGCGCGCGGTAAGAAACGCCGCCCGGATGCGCGGCATTCAGGCAGGCAAGAGGAGATTGCATGTTCGAGGTTGGGGACAAGGTCGTCTATCCGCACCACGGTGCGGGAACGGTGCTGGCGAAGGAAGTCCATGAGATCCGGGGCGAGCGCCGCGAGTACCTGACGATCGAGATCCTGCAGCCTCCGATGACCGTGATGGTTCCGGTGGAGAACGCCGAGACCGCCGGCCTGCGTCCCGTCATCAACGAGCGTGCGGTCAACGAGGTGCTGTCGGTGCTGGTGGCCGACGGCAGCGAGATGCCCGCCCAGTGGAACCAGCGCTTCAAGCGCAACCAGGAGAAGCTGCGAAGCGGCGACATCCTCGAGCTGGCAGAGGTGGTGCGCAACCTCGAGCGCCGCCAGCAGGACGCCCGCCTGTCGCCGGGCGAGATGCAGATGCTCGAGCGGGCCCGCCGCGTGCTGGTGAGCGAGCTCATGTACGCCCGCAACGTCGACGAGGAGGCCGCGAGCCAGCTCATCGACGACGCCCTCACCGGCAAGCTGGTGATCAAGCACAAGGCCGGGAGCAAGCGCATCGCCCCCAAGCCGCCGCCCAAGGCCGACCCCAAGGCCGCCGCCGCCGCACGTGCCGCCGCTGCGCAGCAGAGCCGCGCCAGCATGCGATCCACCGTACGCCCGCCGCTGTCGTCCACGCCGCCGTCGGCCACCGCCATGGCGCGTGCCGCGCTTGAGAAGGCTGCCGCCAAGGCCACCGAGGAGAAGGCCGCGAAGGCCGCCAAGGAAGCTGCCGCGCCCGCTGCCAAGACCCCGGCGAAGAAGGCTGCGGCCAAGCCGACCGCCAAGGCTCCGGCGAAGGCTGCCGCAAAGCCCGCGGCAAAGGCTGCGGCCAAGCCTGCCGCCAAGCCTGCCGCCAAGGCCGCGGCGAAGCCGGCTGCGAAGGCTGCCGCCAAGCCTGCGGCGAAGGCTGCGGCCAAGCCGGCCGCCAAGGCTCCGGCAAAGGCTGCGGCCAAGCCCGCCGCAAAGGCCGCGGCAAAGCCGGCTGCGAAGCCTGCCGCCAAGAAGCCGGCGGCGAAGCCGGCCGCGAAGAAGAAGTAGCCCGGCCTATCCGGTTCGTGTGAAGACGACGGCCGCGCCGTCGTCTTCCACGCGGCCGGGGCCGAGGCCCTCCACCCGCAACGCAGCCACGTCGTCCGCCGTGCGGGCGTCGCACAGCAGCACGGCGCGCGCGAGCGCACCCTTCAGCGACTTGCCGGCATGACCCACTGAACGCCGCCCCCCGGGGCCATCGTCCACGATGTCCACGCGCACATGCGCACCGGCGCGGAACGCCGACACGTCAATGGCGGCCGCATGCTCCTGCGGCAGCAGGTCGATGATGCGACCGCGCCCCGCACGGTCCACGAGCGCCTCTGTGACGAGTGGCCGCCACCAGGCCGAGAGCAACCCGAGCGGTGGCACCCGCGCCCCCATCTTCAGCCTGTAGGCCGGAATGAGGTCGCCCGCAGCCACCAGCCCCCACAGGCCCGACGGCACCACCACGCGCGCCATCAGCCGGCGGCGGGCCGCCGCAGGAAGGGTGTCGATGCCCATGCCGCCCCACACCACGCCCGAGTAGCGCTGCACGGCGGGCAGCGTCGACGCTGAATCGAGGTGTCGCCACTCGTCGAGCGCCCGATCCAGATGCGCGCCGCCCACGCCCAGCAGCCTGCCTGCGGCGGCGGGCTCGCGAAGCATGCGGCGCACGGAGTTGCGCACCTGCACACGCGCATCTGCGAGGACCGATCCGAACCGGCCGCCGTGCCACATGACGGCCGGGCCATCGCCGCCTGGTGCCTTGCCCTCGG
>CANGAY010000134.1 GCA_947451735.1 Actinomycetota bacterium | reverse complement strand
GTGTGCACGGTGACGTCCGACGGCACCGACAGCAGGGCGTCGGAGTAGTTGAAGATGATCTTGACGCCCGACGCCACCAGGTCGTCGGCCACCTGCTGCGCGGCGCCGGCCGGGATGGCCAGCACGCCCACCTCGATGCCCTCGTTCTCCACGACCAGCGGCAGCTCGCTGTAGTGGCGCACCGTCAGGTCGCCGATGCGCAGCCCCACCTTGTCGGGGTCGGTGTCGAACATGGCCGAGATGCGGAAGCCGTGGTCGGCGAACGCGCCCGAGCCGGCGATGGCCTGGCCCAGGTTGCCCGCGCCGAACAGGGCGATGTTGTGCTGCCCCGAGGTGCGCAGAATCTTCCTGATCTGGCCGATCAGGGTGTCGATGTCGTATCCCACCCCGCGCTTGCCGAACTTGCCGAAGCCCGACAGGTCGCGACGGATCTGCGTGGGGTTCACATTGGTGTACTCGGAGATGGCCTGGCTCGAGATGGACGTCTTGCCCATGCGCTTGGCCTGCGTGAGCACCTGCAGGTACCTGGAGAGTCGCGCTGCGACCCCGAGTGTGAGCTGTTCCGGCACGAGGATCCGTTCAGGGTTTGTATCAGTGAGTTACAAACTAACCCCCGAACACTTGATCGCGCAAGCGTGATCGGTCGTGCGCCCTCACCTACCCGACGGTGAATACCCCGCTCTGCGACCGCAGCACGCTGCCGTTGGGGGTGGTGGCTCGCACCACCAGGCGATACCTGCCGGCCGGCACCTCGGTACCCTTGGCATCCCGCTGCGACAGACGCACGTGGTACGTGGCCGCCGGCCAGTCACCGGTCGGCTCGGCGCCGCTCATGCGGATGGGCGTGCCGCCGCCCACCGGCTGCAGCGACATCGACACGTCGTGCAGCGTGGCGGCCACCAGCCCGGAATCCTGCACGTCGCGCATGCCCACCCGCATGGTGACCGTGCCGATGCCCGACCCGCCGGTGTCCACCCGCGGGGTGCCGAGCGCGCCATCGGGCGTGCCGGTGCGCGTCGCCGCCCACACGATGGCGCTGCCCGCAGCCACCTGGCCGCCCTCGGGCACCACCAGGATGCGGGCGCGGTAGGTGTCGTCGCCGGTCTCAGGGCCGCGGGGAATGGTCACCTTCGCCGCGTGCGACCCGCCTGCGTCCAGATTGAAGGGCTCGCCGAGCGGTGCGTATGAACCGTCGTCGCGCTGCACCAGCAGGCGATAGCGGCCCCCCGTCCCCGTGAGATCGTGCACCGTGAAGGGCACGCGCGAATCGTCGTCGCGCGCGATGTGCCCGGAGATGATGGGTGGGTCGAATGCGATGCCGGGCAGCGCGCGCGTCGGCAGCGATGCCGGGTCGGGCACCGCCCCGGCACCCGCGTCGAGCAGGCCCGCGCCGGCCACGGGCGACGACACCTGCACGAGGCTGCTGCGCACGTCAGCGGGCGACCAGCCCGGGTGGTCCACGCGAAGGCGCAGGGCCTCGGCTGCGACGATCGCTGCAGCGGCCGACGTGCCGCTGAGCGGCGCCTGCTGCGCGTTGCCACCGGCATCGGTCCCCGGGAATGCCGCCTGCACACCCACGGCGGGCGCCACGACCTGCGGTGCGATACCGCCGTGGGCCGTGGGGCCGCGCGACGAGAACGATGCGACCGCGGCGGGTGCCTGGGCGCCGTCGTGCGAGGTGATCGAGATGCGGATGGCCGGGTCGCGGCGCAGCAGGTCCACCAGCGCCGCCCCCTGCTGCGACCCGAGGCCCACCACTGGGATGGGCGCATCCGCGCCTGCGCCGATGCCGGGGAATGCGCCGGTGCCCGATTCGTCCCACACCACCAGCGCCACGGCACCGGCCGATGCGGCATGGCGGGCGATGTCGGCAATGGGCGCCCCGCTGCGGGTGACCAGCGCCACGGCACCGGCGATGGTGCTGCGGCCATCGGCGCCCGCGAAGTCGCGCACATCAACGCCGCTGCCCACGCCCGAGTCGCCCGATGCCGCCACCAGCGGCGCACCGGCCCGCGCGGCGTCGCCCGGGTCGGCCCCCATCAGCGGCAGATGGTCGAGTGCCGCACCCGCGGGACCCACGGATGCCGTGAGGTCGGCGGTGCGCGGTGACAGGTCGCCGGCCAGGCCGCCCACGCTCAGCACGCCGGGGGCGGATGCGGGGTCACCCACCGACCCGGTGGCCGAACCCGTGGGGCCGTCGTTGCCGGCGGGCACCACCACCACCGCGCCCGCGCGGTTGGCGGCCGACAGCGCACGCGCCACCGGGTCGATTCCGCCACCGCCGAATCCGCGTGCCAGGCCGAGCGCGATGACGTCGGCGTGGTCGTCGGGCAGGCCGTCGCGGTTCGGGTCGGCGGCCATCTCGAGTGCCGAGAGCACGCGGTCCGACCGGGCGAGCGTGCGCACTTGCCCGTCCACCATCTCACGGGCGGTCACGCGATAGGCCAGAAGCCGCGGAACGCGGTCGGGGGGCAGCCCCGCCAACGCCGGCGAGCGCAGGATGATGGAGGCCATCTGCGTGCCGTGGGCCTCCGATCCGGGGTCGGCGGGGTCGGGCGACGGGTCGGAGTCGCCCTGCACCAGGTCCACGCCGCCGATAATCGGCTTCGTGGGCCCCATGCCGCCGCCCAGCCAGGGATGCGCGGTGTCAACGCCCGAGTCGATGAGCGCGACGTGCGCCGGACCGGCCGCGGCGGGCATGGCTGCCGGGGTGCCCTGCGCACCGTCACCGGTGGGCGTGACGTCGGCGGCCACGGCCGCCGCGGGTGCCAGATACTGCACCGGCACCACGGCCGAGACCCCGGGGATCTCGCCGAGTCCGGCCAGATGCCCCTCGGGCACGCGAACGGCCAGGCCGTTCACCAGTGTGCGGTAGCGCTGCGTCACCACGCCGCCGAGGCCCTGCACCGACCCCTCCACCGCCAGCTGGTCGGACTGGATCTTCGATGCCGCCGCTGCGCGCTCGCCGTCCGGCACGTCAACCACCGCGGGGTGATCGAGCAGCAGGATGGCCGACTCGGTGCCGCTCGACTGCACCACCTGCGGCGCGCGCTGCCCGCCCACCCAGTCGCGCCACGCCGTGGCGGCTACCAGCGAATCGGGCGACGGCGCACTGGTGGCGCCGATGCCCGCCACAACCGCGGTGGGCACCGCAACCAGCACGGCACCGGCTGCGATCAGCCCCAGGCGGCGCGACATGGCGCGGCTGCGTCGGCGGGCGCGGCTCACGCGGCGATACCCCCGGGCGGCGCCGTGGCGATGGCGTCCTCGCCCACGTAGTCGGGCCACGCGATGATCGGCGTGAAGGCGGCGGCGGCGGCGATCATGGCTGCATTATCGGTGCAAAGCATGCGATCGGGAATCGCAAGTTGCAGACCCCGTTCCGCCGCACCCTCCTGCACCAGTTCGCGCAGGCGGCCATTGGCGGCAACCCCGCCCCCGATGGAGACGGCGGGCACGCCGTGCATGTCGGCCGCGCGCATCAACTTGTCGGCCAGCGGGCGCACGATGGCCTCCTGGTACGACGCCGCCAGATCGGCCCGGCGCGCCGTGGTGCCGTCGTCACCCAGTTCGCGCACCGCGTACAGCAGGGCGGTCTTCACCCCGGCGTACGAGAAGTCGGAGCTCGGCCCGCGACCCTTGAGCCCCACGGGGAAGTCGAATGCCGTGGCATCCCCCTCGCGGGCCAGCGCCTCGAGCCCCGGGC
>CANGAY010000133.1 GCA_947451735.1 Actinomycetota bacterium | reverse complement strand
CCTTGCGCAACCCCACCACGTACCCGGCCAGGCGCACCGACTTGAGCGTGGGGTCGAGCCCGCGCTGCAGCCACTGCGACTGCGTGGCCACCCCGGTGGGGCAGCGTCCGGTGTGGCAGCGCTGTGCCTGGATGCACCCCACCGCCATCATGGCCTCGCGACCCACGTTCACCATGTCGGCGCCCAGGGCGAAGGCCATGAGCGACTGCTCCGGCAGGCCCAGCCGGCCCGACCCCACCCATGTGACCTTGTGCTGCACGCCCCGCTCCGCGAACGCGCTGTACGCCCGCGCGTGGGCCAGCCGATACGGCAGCGCCACGTGGTCGACGAAGGTGAGGGGCCCGGCGCCCGTGCCGCCCTCGCCCCCGTCGATGGTGATGAAGTCCACGCCGCGCGCGCCCGACTCCATCAGCACCGCCAACTCATCCCAGAAGCCCACCATGCCCACCGCCGACTTGATGCCCACCGGCAGACCCGTGGCCTCGGCGATGCGCTCCACCACGTCGAGCATGCGGTCGGGGTCGTGGAAGTCGGGGTTCACCGATGGGCTGATGCACGCCACGCCCGCCGGCACGCCGCGGATGGCCGCGATCTCCGGCGTCACCTTGGCACCGGGCAGCATGCCCCCGATGCCCGGCTTCGCCCCCTGGCTCAGCTTCAGTTCGATGGCGCGCACGGGATGCCCGTTAATGGTCTCGAGCAGGCGCTCGATGCTCAGGTGCCCCGAGTCGTCCCGCGCGCCGAACCACCCGGTGCCCAGTTGCAGCACCAGTTCCCCACCGCGCAGGTGGTAGGGCGAGATGCCGCCCTCGCCGGTGTTCTGCAGGCAGCCCGCCAGCGCAGCGCCCTCGTTGAGCGCCTCCACCGCGCGGCCGGACAGGGCGCCGAATGACATACCCGAGACGTTGACCACCGACGCCGGCCGGAATGCCCCGGGGCGCCCGCGCGCCTCGCCCACCACCTTGGCGCACGCGATGGGCCAGTCGTCGGGGTCGCCGTCAGGCGGCGGCGGGGCGGGGAACCCGGCGGGGCTCACGATGAGGTACCCGGGCGAGCGCTCGAACACGGCGTCTGATCCGAAGGCGAAGAGGTTGTTCTCGCCCTTTGCCGTCGCGTAGATCCAGCGACGCTGGTTGCGGTTGAAGGGCCGCTCCTCGTCGTTGTTCGTGACGATGTACTGGCGCAGCTCCGGGCCGAAGGCCTCGAGGATGAACCGCAGATGGCCGATGACCGGCCAGGCGCGCAGCACCGCATGGCGCCGCTGCAGCAGGTCGTACACCGCCACGAGGGCGATGACCCCGACGATGCCGATCAGTACCCACCATCCTGCCGCCACGTGCCCTCCCCCTCATCGCGGTTGCACCCCGATGGTGACGCATCATGCGCCACCGGCGCCCGCGCGAAGCGCGATACGCTGCCCGCGTGACCACGACCACGCCTCACCCCGCCATCCACGGACGCCCGGTGCTGTCGCTGATGCACCACCCCGCCGACGCCATCGTCGACGTGCTCGACCTGGCCGATCAGCTCAAGGCGTCGCCCGAGTGGCCCACGCCGCTGGCCGGCAAGAGCGTGGCCCTCATCTTCGAGCAGCCGTCAACCCGCACGCGTGTGTCGTTCGAGGTGGGCATCGCCCGGCTCGGCGGCCACCCCGTGGTGCTCGCCGGACGCGACATGCAGCTGGGCCGCGGCGAGACGATCGAGGACACCGCGAAGGTGTTGTCGCGGTTCGTCGACGCCATCGTCATCCGCACGGTGGACCACGGCAAGGTGATGGAGCTGGCCGAGCACGCCGACGTGCCGGTGATCAACGCGCTCACCCACGCGCACCACCCGTGCCAGGGCCTCGCCGACATCATGACGATCCGCGAGCGCTTCGGCGATCCGGCCGGCATCCGTGCCGCATACGTGGGCGACGGCAACAACTGCTGCCACTCGCTCATGGTGGTGGGTGCGCAACTGGGCATGGAGGTCGTGGCCGGGTGCCCGGCCGGGTACCTGCCCGACCCCGAGGTGGTGGCCACCGCCGATGCCATCGCACGCGAGCACGGCGGCTTCGTGCGCGTGGTGGAGGACCCGCGCGAGGCCGTGGCCGACGCGCGCGCCATCTACACCGACGTGTGGGTGTCGATGGGCGACGAGGGCCAGGAGGGCGAGCGCGAGCGCATCTTCGCGCCGTACCAGGTGAACGACGCCCTGATGGACGCGGCGGCACCCGATGTGATCGCCCTGCACCCGCTGCCCGCCCACGACGGGCTGGAGATCACGCGATCGGTGTACCACGGCCCCAGGTCGGCCATCTGGGACGAGGCCGAGAACCGCCTGTACGTGCAGGCCGCGCTGCTCACGCACCTGCTGGGCGAGGCGTAGTCCGCCCCGGAGCCTGACGTGCTCCCCCTGGCCGACGACGTGCCGGGCCGCCGGGCCCCGATCCTCACGATCCTCATCATCGCCGCCTGGGTGGCCATGTGGATCGTCACGCTCATCCGGCCCGACGACGGCAACATCACCGACTCGAGTCAGGCGCTCGACTGCCGCTGGGGCATGGTGCCCGACCACTTCGTGCACGGCACCACCGCCACAGCCGACCCCTGCGCGCTCATCAACATGGAGCACAGCCGGTGGATCGAGGTGTTCACCGCGCAGTTCCTGCACGCCTCGTGGTGGCACATCATCGGCAATGTGTTGTTCATGTGGGTCTTCGGTGCCTCCGTCGAGGCCCGCCTCGGCCGCGTGCGGTTCCTGCCCTTCGTGCTGGCCTGCGGCGCACTCGCCCTCATCGTCGAGGCACTGGCCAACCCCTCGGGCCTCAACCCCATCATCGGGGGCTCGGGAATGGTGGCCGGGGTGCTCGGCGCGTACATCGGGCGGTTCCCGTCGGCGCGCGTGTGGGCGCTCCTCATCGTCATCCCGCTGCGCCTGCCGGCATGGGTGCTGCTGGTGGTCTGGTTCGGCTACCAGCTCATCGCCGCACTCGGCGGTGTCGAGGCCGGCACGGCCTACTGGGCACACGTGGCCGGCTTCGCCCTGGGCGCGCTGCTCATACGCCCGGCATCCAGCGGCCTGCCGCCGCCGCCGGTGCCCCGCTCACAGACCGCCGCGGCCGCGGCCACATGACGCCCTGGTTCAGGCGTGGCCAGCGCCCGGAGCGGCCGCCCGAGTTCGTGCGCGTGGCCATCGCCCTCAACCAGGTGGAGGGCGAGATGATCCAGGGCATGCTGGCCGAGGCGGGAATCCCGTCGTACCTGCGCCGCAACGCCGCATTCGACGTGCCCGACATGCTGGCGGGCGGCGCGCGCGACGTGATGGTGCCGGGTGTGCACGGGCTTGAGGCCCACGCCATCCTCGACCCGCTCGAGCCGCCCGACGACGACTAGCGGCCGAGCACCACCGGGCCCGACTGCCCGCGCGCCGGCTGCCGCAGCACGATCCCCGCGGCGAGCAGGGCGCCACCGATGACGAGCGTCGCCAAGAGCGCGATCCACCAGTTGGCAATGGTGGCTGCGGCGGCCACCTCGAGGATGTCCGACTGCGTGCCCGACGCGGCGCTCCCCACCAATGGCGGCACGATGAGCCGCATGAGCACCGGCAGGATCCCGACGATGATGAACCCGATGCCGACATGGCGCGCGGTGCGCGTCCAGTCGTCGGTCACCAGGAAGCCGATGCCGAGGAGCACGGCGGCGGCGATGACCAGCCACAGCGGCACCCACGTCATGAATGAGAGCAGGGATGCGGCAGTGGATACCCCGGACGG
>CANGAY010000132.1 GCA_947451735.1 Actinomycetota bacterium | reverse complement strand
GCGGTTTCGGACGAGACAACCCGTCGCTACGGCGATACTGAGATCACCGTGATGTGGACTTCTGGAGAAGGAACATGACCATCGGAAGGCGAATCGCCGTGTGTCCGGGCACCTATGACCCGGTCACGTACGGCCATCTCGACGTGATTGAGCGGGCATCGCGCCTGTTCGAACATGTGGTGGTGTCCGTCGCCGAGGGTTCAAAGAAGAAGCAGCCACTGTTCACCGCGGAGGAGCGAAAGGCCCTTTTGCGACAGAGCGTCGGACATCTCGAGAATGTGGAGGTCGTGGGCTTCAACTGCCTGCTGGCCGACCATGCCCGCGAGGTGGGTGCGATCGCGTTCGTGAAGGGCGTGCGGACGGCCGCGGACTTCGACTACGAAAACCAGATGACCCAGTTCAACCGGCGACTCGCGGAGGGCATCGACACGGTGCTGCTCCCCGCGTCACCGGAATGGGGGTTCCTCTCGAGTTCCGGCGTCCGCGAGGCCGCCGCGTGGGGTGCCTCCGTGGATGGCTGGGTTCCCCCGCATGTCGCGGAGGCACTCCGAGATCGGCTCGGCACCGGCCGCACCGCCTGACAAAGGACGACCCATGGATGTTCTCGCGCTCATCGACAAGCTGGACGACCTCGTGCACAACGCGCGCGCGGTGCCCCTGACGGATCAGGTGCGCATCGACCGCGAGGCGATTTACGAGCTCCTCGACCAGATGCGGGCCACGATCCCCGAGGAGATCAAGCAGGCCCGCTGGATCGTGAAGGAGCGGCAGGAGATGCTGGCCGAGGCCAAGCGTGAATCCGACCGCATCGTGGAGGAGGCGCGTGACCGCGCCGAGCGCCAGGCCTCGGAGCAGGAGGTGGTGAAGCTCGCCCAGAAGCAGGCGGACGACATCATGGACGAGGCCCGCCTGCGCGAGCGCGAGGTGCGCCTGGGTGCGGAGGACTACGCGGACGAGGTGCTCGGCACCCTCGAGGTGAACCTCGAGAAGTTCACGAGCGCCGTGCGTCGTGGCCGCGAGCGCCTGCAGGGCAAGTCGGAGGATCTGGACGGCGGTCCGTTCGTGTCCGACGAGTCCGACTCCTACCGCGACTGATCAGATGGCCGGGGGGCGCCCGGGCGAGCCGGAGGGGGTCGTTGACCTCCGCCGGCTCGGGCTCATGTCGGGTGGCGCGGCGCATGCCGACGTGCCCGTGGCGCTCCATCAGGTCGTGCTGGGCGGGCAGCAGTACACGCCCGTGCCCGCCGACCTCGAGGCGCGGCTCGACGTGAGCGGCGCCGGCGCGGGCCTCGGGCTGCGCCTGCGGTTTGCCGTCGACCTCACGGGGCCGTGCCCGCGCTGCCTGGCCGACGCCGTGGTGCACGTGGACGTGGACGCGCGCGACTTCCAGACGTCCGGCCGCGACGACGTGGACGAGCCCGACCCCGATCTCGACTGCGAGTACCTGGGCGGCCCGAGCCGCCAGGAGCTCGACGTGGCGGCCTGGGCACGCGACTGCGTGGTCGAGGCCGTGCCCATGTCCATCTTCTGCCGCGATGACTGCCGGGGCATCTGCGCCACGTGCGGCGCCGACCTCAACGCATCGCAATGCGACTGCGTGGACGACACCACCGACCCCCGTTGGGCAGCTTTGGGCGAGTTGGCGGAGCGACTTCGCGAGGACGGTGGCGGCGATGGGTGAGAGGCGCTAACCTCCCGCGTCGTTCCGGAACCGGTCCTCTTCAAGGAGCCGCATTGGCAGTCCCTAAGCGCAAGACATCACGCGCCCGCCGCGATAAGCGTCGTGCCACTCACACGGTGGCCGCGACCCGTCTCGGTCGTTGCCCGCGCTGCACGGCTCCCGTGATGCCCCACCACGTTTGCATGGTGTGCGGGCACTACAAGGGTCGCGCGGTCGTCGACACCGGCGTCTGACGCACCTCCCCGGTTGAGCACCTCAGCCGGTCACGCCGTCGTCGCGCTTGACGCGATGGGCGGCGACAAGGCTCCGCAGGTTCCCGTGTCGGGCGCCGTTGCCGCCGCGAAGGAGGGCATCGGCGTCCTCCTCGTTGGTGACCAGACGGTGCTCGAGCGCGAACTCGCAACCCACGGCGATGTGCCGGCGGGTATCGAGATCGTGCACGCGGCCGACCGCATCCTCTCCACCGACGACGGCGTCAAGGCCGTGCGTACCAAGTCGGACGCCTCCATGGTGGTCGCCTGCAAGCAGGTGGCGGAGGGCCGGGCGTCGGCCGTGGTGTCGGCGGGGCACACCGGTGCCATGCTCGCCGCGTCCACGCTGCTGCTGCGTCGCCTGCCGGGCGTCATCCGCCCCGGGCTCGCCGTGCCCATGCCGTCGGTGCTGGGGCCGGTGGTGCTCATCGACGGCGGCGCCAACGTTGAGTGCAAGCCCGAGTACCTGGCGCAGTTCGCCGTGATGGGTCGCGTGCTGGCGCACGAGATCATGGGCATTGACGACCCGACGGTGGGCATCCTCACCATCGGCGAGGAGGCCGGCAAGGGCACCGAGCTGGTGCAGGAGGCCTACGCGCTGCTCGAGGGCACCCCGGGCTTCATCGGCAACATCGAGGGCCGCGACGTGCCCAAGGGCACCGCGCGGGTCATCGTCACCGATGGCTTCACCGGCAACGTGGCGCTCAAGCTGTACGAGGGCGCAGCCGGAATGCTGTTCAGCGAGATCCGCCGCGGCCTCATGTCGTCCACCCGCGGCAAGATCGCGGGCAAGCTGGCCATGCCGAGCTTCCAGGACCTGCGCAAGAAGGTTGACCCCGAGGAGTACGGCGGGGCGTACCTGCTGGGCGTGCGCGGCATGTCGGTGATCGGCCACGGCAACTCGGGCGTTCGCGGCATGACCAACGGCATCCGCACCGCTGCGCGCGGCGTGGCCGGGGACGTCACCGGGCACATCGAGGCCGGCCTGGAGGCCAACGCCAGATAGCGCCCCCGCCTCCGGTGAAGCGTCCGGAGGCCCGTGTACGTTGCCCTTCGTCATCGAGGCCCGAATCGGGCGTCCCGAAGGGAGAACGTGGTGGATCGAGCACAGGCCCTTTCCGAGATCCAGGCCATCCTCGTCGAGCAGCTCGGCGTTGATGCATCTGAGGTCGTCGAGACGGCATCTTTCTCGGAGGATCTGAACGCCGACTCCCTCGACCTGGTCGAGATGATCATGGAGATGGAGGACAAGTTCGGGGTGAAGATCCCGGACGAGGACGCGGAGAAGATCGTCACCGTCGGCGACGCCGTCGACTACGTCATCGCCCGCTCCGGTTCCTAGGGAATCCGGACACCCACCCCGTGATCTCGCCGGGCTCCTCGAGTTGCTCGATGCGGACCTCAGGCGGGAGGCCCTGCTGCACCCGCAGTGGGCACCCGACCACCTGCGTTCGTACGAGCGGCTCGAGTTCCTGGGCGATGCGGTGCTCGGCCAGATCGTGACGGTCGAGCTGTTCACCCGGCACCCCGACCGCGCCGAGGGCGACCTCACCTTCATGCGCCAGCGCGTGGTGTCGCGTGACGCCTGCGCGGTGGTGGCCGACGCCTGCGGGCTGCCGGCCGCCATGCTGGCGCTTGCACCCAAGCGCTTCGCGGCGGAGGCCCACCAGTTGGCCGACAGCCACAACGTCAAGGCGGCGCTGGCCGAATCGGTCATCGGCGCCGGGTGGCTGGGGCCTGGCCCCGACGCCACCACAGCCGCAGTGCTCGGCTCGTTTGCGGCAGCACTCGACGCGGCCCCCACGCGCATGCGCGACGCGAAGACCGAACTG
>CANGAY010000131.1 GCA_947451735.1 Actinomycetota bacterium | reverse complement strand
GAGGGACGGCGGCCCAGCATGTTGAGGTTGGGGCCATGCACCAGGGCGATGTGGGTCATGCGACGAGTTCCTCCACAGCGGCGCGCACCACGGCCGCATCGGGATTCTGGTGGGTGAGCACATCACCCGGGGCGCGCAGCAGCACCATGTTCAGCGCGCGGCTGTCGGCCTTCTTGTCGCGCCCCATGATGTCGAACACCTCGTCAATGGAGACCGACGGATCGAGCGCCGTGGGCAGGCCGTGGCGCTGCAGCGTCTGCAGCGTGCGGTCGCGCCACACCGGGTCGAGGCCGAGGGTGGCCTCGCTGATGCGAAGCGCCGCCAGCAGGCCCAGCGAGATGGCCTCGCCGTGGTGGTACAGGTCGTACCCGGCAGCGGCCTCGATGCCGTGACCCACCGTGTGGCCCAGGTTGAGGATGGCCCGGCGCCCCAGGTCCATCTCGTCCTCCTCCACCACCGCCAGCTTCGACGCCGCGCAGCGACGGATGAGGTCGGCCAGTTCGGCGGGTGGGCCCGGCAGGTCGGGCCATGCGGCCACCATGTCCATGAGCTCCCCGCCCTCGAGCAACCCGTACTTCACCACCTCGGCGAACCCGCACGACAGTTCGCGTGGCGACAGGGTGCCGAGCACGGACGGGTCCATCACCACGGCCTCGGGCTGGTAGATGGCGCCCACGTAGTTCTTGCCCTCGGGCAGGTCAACGCCCGTCTTGCCGCCCAGCGACGAATCGACCATCGCGAGCAGCGTGGTGGGCACCTGCACCAGACGCACGCCGCGCTGGTAGGCCGCCGCGAGGAACCCCGCGAGGTCGCCCACCACCCCGCCGCCCACAGCAACGACCGTGTCGCGGCGCCGGATGCCGGCGCGGGCGGCGGCACGCGACAGCCGCTCCATCTCGCCCAGGTTCTTCGATGCCTCACCGGCGGGCACCACCTCCACGGTCACCCGCAGGCCGGCGGCCGTGCACGACGCGGCCACGCGATCGGCGGCGGCGCGGATGCCGTCGTCAACCACCACCAGCACGCCGTCGCCCTCACCGCGCGCGGCGATGAGCGGACCCACGGTGTCGAGCACGCCGTCGCCGAGGTGCACGGGCACGGTGCGGTCGCCGATGTGGGCCACCAGCACGGGGTCACCGATGGCGGTGCTCACCCTGCGGCCTCGTCGTCGGGCGATCCGTCGTCCTGTGCCCATTCGGCCAGCACCACCGCGGTCTCCTGCGGCGGGGCACCGCCGTCGAGGATGACGTCGGCGGCCTCGCGGTACACGTGCTCGCGCTCATGGGCGCGCCGCACGAAGCGGTCGTGGTCGAGCGCCAGCGGGCGCCCCTCCTTGCCCCCCACACGCTCCCAGGCCTCCTCGGGGTCCACCTTCAGCCACGCCACCCACGCCTCGCGGCCCAGCAGTGCGCGCGTGCGTGGGCTGCCCAGTGCGCCGCCGCCCAGCGACAGCACACCGGGCTCACCGCGCAGGTGGTCGCGGATGAGGTCCTCCTCGGTGCGGCGGAACCACAGCTCGCCACGCTGGGCGAAGATCTCGGGGATCGACTGGCCCGCGTGGGCCTCCACCAGGTCGTCGGCGTCGAGGAACTCCACGCCGAGGATCTCGGCGGTGATGCGCCCCACCGTGGTCTTGCCGGCGCCCATGTAGCCGGCCAGCGCGATCCAGCGCTGGATGGCCACTAGCGCGCGAGGACCCCGCGGTAACGCTCCACCGCGGCATCCAGGCTCGCCACCGAGTCACCACCGAACTTCTCAACCAGGGCCTGCGCCAGCACGAAGGCGATGACGGCCTCGGCGATCACCGCGGCGGCGGGCACGGCGCAGATGTCGGAGCGCTCCTTGAACGCCGCCGTGGCCTCCTTGCTGTGCACGTCAACCGACGCCAGCGGACGGCTGAGCGTGGCGATGGGCTTCATGGCCGCGCGCACCACCAGGGGCTCGCCGTGCGTCATGCCGCCCTCGAGGCCGCCCGATCGGTTGGTGCGCCGGTGGTAGCCGCGGTCCTCCGACCAGAAGATCTCGTCGTGGGCCTGGCTGCCGCGGATGCGCCCCAGTTCGAAGCCGGCGCCCAGTTCCACACCCTTGATGGCCTGGATGCCGAGCACGGCCTGGCCGATGCGGCCGTCAAGGCGCGCGTCGCCGCTCACGTGCGAGCCGAGCCCCGGGATGGGGTTGAACACCCACACCTCGAAGATGCCGCCCAGCGTGTCGCTGTCCTGGCCGGCCGCCTTGATGGCCTCGCGCATGCGGGCCGATGCGTCGGCGTCGAGCGCGCGCACCGGGCTGTCATCCACACCCTCGAAGTCGGCCAGCGTGAGGTCGTCCCGCAGCGGCGTGCTCTCGGGGCCCACCTGCACCACGTGGCTGCGCACTTCCATTCCGTACCGGCGGATGAGGGCCTTGGCCACGCCGCCGGCGGCCACACGGGCGGCCGTCTCGCGGGCACTGGCGCGCTCGAGGATGTTGCGCAGGTCGTCGGTCTCGTACTTCTGCATGCCGGCCAGGTCGGCGTGACCGGGACGCGGCAGCGTGATGGGGTCCACCTCGGAGGCCGGCTCCCAGATGGCCATGCGGTCCTCCGACCAGTTGGCGAAGTCGCGGTTCATCACCATCATCGCCACCGGGCTGCCGAGCGTGTGGCCGTGACGGATACCCGCCGTCACCTGCACGCGATCGGTCTCGATCTTCTGGCGCCCACCGCGGCCGTAGCCCAGCTGGCGTCGCGCCAGATCGGCGTCGATGTCGTCGGGAGTGAGCGGGAGGCCCGCGGGGAGCCCCTCGATGATCGTTGTGAGGGCGGGGCCGTGCGACTCGCCCGCCGTGCGATAGGTCAGCGCCATTTCCCGCGCAGCATAGCCGCCCGGCCCGGTCGTCCCGGGCCGCGTACAGCCCCTATGCGGCGCGCGCCGCGAGCACCCCGGTCTTGCTGCGCGCATGCGGGTGCCGCAGCAGGTACATCGCGGCGAGCCCGGCCCACTCCCCGTAGCCCTCCACCAGCGCCCGGGTGTCGTCGGGTTCCGGCCATGTGCCGGTCTCGCGGGCGACGATGCGCATGAGGCCCAGGTCGCCCACCACGGGTGCGTCGAACCGGCCCAGGCCCTCGGTGCAGATGACACCGGCACTCCACGCCCCCATCCACGGATCGCGGGTGATGCGCGCGATGGCCGCCGGGGTGTCCACGGCCCGCAGCCGCTCCACATCGAGCCCTCGCAGCAGGCGGCGCACCGCGGTGGCCCGCCGCGCCGCGAGCCCGGTGGACGTCATCCGCGCCGCACTCACCCGGAGAAGCGCCCCGGCGTCGGGAGGGGTCACAAGGCCGTCGTCTCCGGGCGGCATGGCCATGCGCGTGATGGCCGCCTGCATGCGCGCGGCCTCCGCACCGGTCACCAGCTGCCCGCATGCCGCGGCCAGCACCGCCTGCGCCACCGAGCCCGTGCGGGCCGGGCGGTACCCCTCATGGCGCACGGCGGTGGACGCCAGCCGGGGGTCGTGGCGCGCCATGCGCAGAAATGGCGCGTGGTCGGCGTCAATCGCCAGCACGAAGCGCAGGGCATCGAGGGCGGCGTCGGTATCGGCGCCGCGCACGGCCACGTCGAGGTCGCCGTCAGGGCGCTGCGCCACCGCCGCGCGCGCGGGCCCCGCCGGCGTTGCGAGGGCAACCCGCAGCACGGGCCCCTCCCACCGCCTGGTGCCGCCCGATGCGCCCGACGCCGACGCGCGCAGGTCGTACGGCCGTCCGGGCGTCAGACAGGTCGTGGTGGTGGCCTGCTGCATGCGCCGAG
>CANGAY010000130.1 GCA_947451735.1 Actinomycetota bacterium | reverse complement strand
GCATGGGCGGCTTCATGTGGATCTTCCCCCGCCACAGCGTCGCGAGCCACGACCACATCTTCACACCGGTGGGGATGGCGATGATGATCGTGGTCACCATCATCGGCACGCGCAGCCAGGCCGCCATGCCCGACACGAACATGTGGTGGGCCCACACACCGAAGCCGAGCACCGCGATGGCCACCATCGAGAACGCCATCGCGCGGTAGCCGAAGAGGGGCTTTCTCGCGAAGGTCGCGATGACCTCACTGATGATGCCGAAGCCGGGCAGCAGCATGATGTACACCGCTGGATGGCTGTAGAACCAGAAAATATGCTGGTACATGATGACGTCGCCGCCCTGGTCGGGCACGAAGAAGTGCGTGCCCATGACGCGGTCGAACATCGTGAGGAACTGCGAGCCGGCGATGAACGGCGTGGCGAACACGGCGAGCATGCTGGTGACGCCGGTGGCCCAGGCGAGGATCGGCATACGCCAGATCGTCATGCCCGGCGCGCGCATCGTGATGATGGTGGCCAGGAAGTTGATGGCGGTCGCGATTGACGACGCACCAGCGAACTGCACACCCAGCTCGAACAGCGTCTGCCCCGCCTGACCCTGCGATGCCAGCGGCGGGTACGCGGTCCACGCGGCCCCGAACCAGCCCACGAACGAGGCAGAGATGAGCAGGAAGCCGGCAACCGGCAGGAACCAGAACGACAGCGCGTTGAGGCGCGGGAACGCCATGTCCTTGGCGCCCAGCATGATGGGCAGCACGTAGTTGGCGATTCCGCCGAACACCGGCACGGCGAACGTGAAGATCATCAGCGTGGCGTGCATGCTGAGGAACCCGTTGTACGTCTGGCCGTCGGCGATCTGCTGGCCGGGCGCGGCGAGCTCCGTGCGGATGAGCAGCGCCATGATGCCGCCGCACACCATGAAGAAGAGGGTGGCGCCCATGTACTGGATGCCGATGACCTTGTGGTCGGTGTTCACCCGGAAGTACTGCTTCCAGTTGCTCACTCCGTGGAAGGAGTGGTCCTCCGACGAGATGCGTCCACCCTTGGCCCAGGTGAGCCAGTAGTCGAAACACCCGATGCCGTAGAGGAAACCGATTCCACCGAGCAGGCCGGCCGTCGCAGCGACGACGCCGTCATCCCACAGGGGCTCCATCCCGAAGATGACGCGGGCCAGGAAGGTGATCAGGAAGGCGAACAGCACCGCCACGATCGTCGACACGAACGCGCGGCGCCACCAGTACGAGACCGGTCGCGGATCCTCGTGGTGCGTGTGGGCGCCGTGGCCGGAAGGTGAGTGTGCGGGAGCGTGAGTTGCCATATGCCTGTTCGCCTGAGTCGGGTGGCTTCTGGGTTACTTCTGCAGCGACATCACGTAGGCGGTGACGTCGGCCATGTCCTTGCCGGACACAAGGCCGCCGGGCATGGGCCCGCCGCCGTTCGTGATCTGAGTGGTGACCTTCTCCTGCGTGAGTCCGGGCATGCCCTGCAGCTTTGGACCCACTCCGCCGGCCTGGGTACCGAGACCCGCGTGGCAACCGGTGCAGGTGGTCTGGAAGATCGTCTTGCCCGCCGCCACGTCGCCGGGGGCCCCGCCGGCCTTGGCGTTGGCCGCCGCCGAGACGGTGGCGGCGGCGATCTGGCCCTTGCTCTTGGCGAGCCAGGCGTCGAACTGGGCCTGCGGCACCACGTTCACCTTCGCGCGCATCACCGAGTGGCCCACACCACACAGCTCGTTGCACACGATCGGGTACGTGCCGACCTGCGTGGGCGTGATGCGGATGACGTTGTCGATGCCGGGAACCGCGTCGCCCTTCACGCCGAACTGGGGCACCCACAGGTCGTGGATGACGTCGCGGGAGCGCATGTTGAGTTCAACCTGACGGTTCACCGGCAGCATCAGCGTGCCGGTCTGGATGCCGGCGTCGGGGTAGCCGAATGTCCACGCGAACTGCTCGGCGTACACGTCCACCTTGAGGCTGCCCGCTGCCACGGCCTCGTTGTTGCTCAGCACGATGTAGCCGTACACGGCGACGGCCACCAGGAGAAGTGACGGGACGGCGGTCCAGACGACCTCGAGCATGGTGTTGCCGTGGATCGGCGGGCCGTCCTCCAGATCATCGGGGGCGGCGCGGAACTTCCAGATGGAATAGATCAGCACCGACGTGACGATGACGAAGAACACCGCGCTGCACCAGAAGAGCACCCACAGGAGGGTGAAGGTGCGGCCGGCCTGTTCGCTTGCTGCCGGTGGCAGCCAGTCGATCAGCAGCGCCTGCGCAGCGGTGAGCGCAGCGACGACGATGCCGATGATGACGATCGGGAGGACATGCTTGCTCTTGTACACGGCGGTGAGACTACAAGCGCTTCGGGGGTGGCGCGAGCGACACCCCGCGCCGATGCGCCCTCGGTTGGGGGGGCGCTTGTCCCTGATGGGGGTTGCGGCTCTCCACGGATGCCCCGTGCGTCATGTTGCGGGGGCCGGTCGCACCAGGCGGGACGCCGCCATCACGCCGCACACGGCGAACAGCAGCCCCCCGATGATGAGGGGCGACGAAATGCCCACCACCTGGAACAGCGCGGTGGCGCCGATCGGGGCGATCAGACGCGCCAGGCCCCCGGCGGACGCCAGCACACCGAGCGCACCGCCCTGCGCGGCCTCCGGCGACCGCTGGGACACCAGTGCGGAAATGGTGGGAAACGTGAGGCCGGAACCGAGCGCCAGAAGCGCCAGAACGGGCAGCAGCGCCCACACCTGGTCCACGAGCCCCAGCAGGATCAGCGCCGCGGCGGTGAGCCACAGGCCGGCGCGCATCACCGGCCACTCCCCCATGCGATCGGTCAGCCGGTGGGCCACGCCGCCCTGCACGATGGCGGCGAACACGCCGATGAACATGAAGATGAGGCCGGTCTGGGCCAGCCCGAAGCCGAACTTGTGGTTGCCGTAGAGCGCGAACACCGACTCCATGCCGACGAAGCCCAGGCTGCCCAGGAATGAGATCCAGATGAGCGGCCCGATATTGCGCGACACCACGGCCTTGCCCAGGGCGCTCCAGCGCGACTCGGACGCCCCGGTGTGCGATCCGCGCGGGCGGGTCTCGGGCAGGCGCTTCCACGCGATGAGGAAGTTGAGCATCGCCACCACTGCGGCGGCGATGAACGGCAGGCGCGGGTCGATCGCGCCCAGCGCGCCGCCGATGCCGGGGCCGATGATGAAGCCCAGCCCGAACGCGGCGCCGATCAGGCCCATGCCGCGCACACGCTCCTCGTCGGTGGTGATGTCGGCCACGTAGGCCTGCGCGGCGGCGTACGACGCGCCCGAGATGCCGTCGAGGATCCGTGCGAGGAACAGCACCCACAGCGCACCGGCGAACCCGAACATGAGCCAGGCCACCGATGAACCCACGAGCGACCCGAGGATGACCGGGCGCCGACCGTAGTGGTCGGACACCCGCCCCCAGATGGGCGCGAAGATCAACTGCATGAGCGCGTACGAACCGGTGAGCAGACCGATCTGCACCGGGGTGGCCCCGAACTTCTGGGCGTACAGCGGCACGATCGGGATGACGATTCCGAACCCGATCAGATCGATGAGCACCGTGGTGAACACAATGCCGAGCGGCGAGAGGAAGAATCCCGCGCCGCCGAACCCTCTGCGGCCCGACCGGCTCATGCCACCGCGTCCACTGCGAGCGCCACGAACAGCAGCGCGAGATAGGCCAGCGAGTAGTGGAACGTGATTGACGCCCAGGGACCCTCGCCCTTGGTGCGCAGCAACTGCCAGGCCATGT
>CANGAY010000129.1 GCA_947451735.1 Actinomycetota bacterium | reverse complement strand
GTGGCGCGAGGTCAACCGCGCCGCTGACAGGGCGGGCCTCGTCTCAGAGGGCGTGCGCGTGTTCCCCCATGCACTGCGCCACTCATGCGGCACCCACCTGGTGCAGGCGGGTGTGGACATCCGTTACGTGCAGGCGCACCTCGGCCACGCGAGCCCGGTGACCACCGAGGTGTACACCCACATCACGGCGAGCCACCTGCGCGACGACTTCGACCGCGCCCACCCAAGGGCGCGCCGCACATCGGGCGCACAGCCGTGACCCGGGTCGTACTCGCTCACCGTGGCTCAGCGTGACGACCCCGGCGGCAACGGTCACCGCGCCACCCGGAACGCGTGTGCTCGTCATCTTCCTGTGCGAGACCCGGGCATGGGAGATCACGGCCGAACCCTTCCGACGGAATGTGCTGGACGTGCTGAACGCCGACCTGGCCCTGTGCGTGGCCGACAACGTGCGGGAGCAGCCCAACCCCTTCTCTGAGTGGGCCGCCCACACGTGGCGGTTTCCGGAACCGGATGACTGGTGTGACGTGTTCGACGCCGAGTCAGGCGGTGACGGCGCGTGGCGGGAACTCGTTGACCTCGACCAGTCCTTCCTGGGTGGTCTCGGAGCGGGCGCCCAACGCACTCCGGGTTCGGGGGCCATCATCATGTGGTTCCGGCGGGCGCTCCGGCGGTGTCTCGAGGACAACGCGTTGCTCGACGCCTACGACTGGTTCATCGTGACGCGGTCGGACTTCCTGTGGAACACGCCGCACCCGCCGATGGAACTGCTGGACGACGACTGCATCCACATCCTTGATGGCGAGCAGTACGGCGGGGTCACCGATCGCTACGCCGCGGTGCCGAGGCACCTGATGCGGCGGTTCCTCACGGTTGCCGACCCGATCTTCGACGCCCCGCATGCGCTTGCGGCGCGTATGCGCTCCGACCGGGAGGTGCGCGGCAACGCCGTGATCAACCCCGAATGGTTCGTCGCATTCCGCCTGCGTGAACTGGGCCTGTGGAACCATGTGCGCTGGCTCCCGTACATCCCGTATGCGGTGCGCCTCCCGACCGGTCACACCAGCTGGCGCAGCGGCAGGTTTGATTCCACACGCGGGTACTACGTCAAGTACCGCGGCGAGTTCATCCGGGCCCAGGCGGTGGCCGCCGTCATCCGCGACGCCGCCGACTGGGCGCGGTTCCTCTCGCCCCGTCGTGGACTCGTCAGGCGGGCCTACGTGCGCGCGCGGGTCGCGTGCGTGGAACTGCCCTCTCGTGTGCGTGGCCGCGTGGCCCGCACCCTGAGGGGCCACGGAGCCTGACTGCCGCATGTGCCATGCCAGGTCTCACTGGCGGATGATCATGCCGTCGGGGCCGGTGGCGGTGATCGTGAGGCGCGCCACCGATGCCGTCATCGCCGCGCCGCCGAGCTGGCGGCGGTAGCGCCGCACCAGCCGGTCGGCCACCCCTGCTGCGCCCGGTCGCGGATCGCGGCCCCCCTGCAGACTCCCCCATGGGCACACGGCACCGGGGTTCATCACCAGCACGCCGTCCACGTGGGTGATCACCGCCTCGTGCCAGTGACCGAACACCACGGCGTCCACGTTGTTGCCATCGAACGCCCGCACCATCGCCCGCAGCCGTCCCGCGTCCCACCCGATGCGCCGGCCCGCCGCCGCGTGTGCGGCCACCACCAGGGCATCAGTGCTGCGCCGCTTGCCGTGGATGAGCCCGATGCGGTGCCTGCCCACCTGCACCACCGCGCGTCGTGGCAGGCGCGGCGCGGTCGGCAGGTCGTGGTCACCGCGCACGGCGACCACGGGGGCGATGCGTTCGAGCGTGCGAATGACCGAGCCATCGGAGAGGTCGCCGGCATGCAGGATGAGGTCGCTGCCCGCCAGGGCGTCGAGCACCCACTGCGGCAGTTCATCGAGGAACTCACCGACGTGGGTGTCTGCCACCACGCCGATGATCATGCTTATCCCCGGTACGCGGCCTTGGCGGCGTAGCGCTCCATGGCCAGGTCGATGAGGCGCTGCACCAGCCATGGGTACTCGTAGCCGTCACCGGCCATCAGGCGTCCCCACACGCTGGTGGACGTGAAACCCGGGATCGTGTTGATCTCGCTCACGTACAGCTGATCGCCCTCGAGGAAGAAGTCCACGCGGGCGAGGCCCGAGCAGCCGATGGCATTCCATGCGTCAACGGCAAGGGCGCGGGCGCGGTCCTGCACCCCGTCAGGCACGTCAGCGGGCACGGCGAGGCTCATGCCCCCGGGCTGGTACTTGGCCTCGTGGTCGTACCAGTCGCTCTCGTGGATGATCTCGCCGAGGGGCGATGCGTGCGGGTCGTTGTTGCCGAGCAGGCCCACCTCCACCTCGCGGCCGATCGCGCGACGCTCCACCAGTGCCTTGTCGTCATGGGCGAAGGCCAGTTCGAGCGCGGCGTCCAGGTCGTCGGCGGTCGGTACCGGGCTGATGCCGAATGACGATCCCAGGCGCGCGGGCTTCGCGAATGCGGGGTAGCCGCAGACCTCGGCCACCTGTGCGCGCACGGCGTCGGGGTCGGCCTTCCACTCGGAGTGCATGATGACCACGGTCTCCACGCGGGGGATTCCCGCTGCGGTGGCCAGCACGTGGAACATCGCCTTGTCCATGCCGGTGGCCGACGCCGCCACGTCGGCACCCACGTACGGCACGCCCACGGTCTCGCACAGGCCCTGCACGGTGCCGTCCTCGCCCCACGGGCCGTGCAGCACGGGGAAGACCAGGTCGATGTCGTCGCCCTCGCCGCCGTCCAGCGCGATGAGGCGCGCCTGGTCGCCGGGGGCCTGCACCAGCGCAACGGGGCGGCCCTCGCGGGCCCACGCACCATCGCGGTCGATGGTGACGCGGACCACCTCGTGCTGCGAGCTGTCGATGGCATCGGCGACCGAGGCAGCCGACGCGATTGACACGTCGTGCTCGCTGCTCCGGCCGCCGCCGAGGACGGCGATCTTCATCAGTTGGGAGCCGGGGCCTGCGACCCGCCGCTGCCACCCGACGATCCGCCGGCGCCCGTGCCGCCGCTGCTGCCGCTGCTGGGTGCGGGGGGCTGCGCGCCACCCGAACCGCCGCCCGACGACCCACCGCTCTTGGTGGTGGTGCCGCCCGTGCCGCCCCCGCCGCCCGAGGCCGCGTAGGCCACGATGATGGTGACGGTGCTGCCCGACGCGATGGTGGTACCCGGCTGCGGGTCCTGGTCGATGACCGTGCCCTCGGGCTGGGTGCTCTCAGCGCCCTGTGACACCACGTTGAAGCCCAGGCTCTGGAGCTTGCTCTTCGCCGTGGCGGCGTCGCTGCCCGTCACGTCCGGAACGTCGGTGCCCGACGACTGCGCGGCCACCACGAGGTTGACCGACGAGTTCTTGGCCGCCTGCGATCCGCCGCTCGGGTCCTGCGACACCACGGTGCCGGGGGTCTGGCCCGACGTGCCGTCGTCCTCGCTCACGCTGCCCACCGACAGGCCCGCCTGGGTGATGTCGGCCTTGGCCGTGGTGAGGTCGCTGCCGGTGACGTCCGGCACCGTGACCTTGGTGGTGCCCTTGCTGACGCTGAGGGTGATGGTGTCGCCCGACTTGGCCGTGGTGCCCGGCTTCGGGTCCTGCTTCACCACGGTGCCCACGTCCTTGGCGCTGTCCACCTGCACGGTGGTCACCACCAGCCCCACCTTCTCAAGGGCCGCGGTGGCGTCCTCCACGGTCATGTCGAGCACGCTCGGAACGGTGACCTGCGCGGCGCCCGTCGACACCAGGATGGTGACGGTGGACTCCTTGGCC